>JBBDQU010000084.1 GCA_040905865.1 Alphaproteobacteria bacterium | reverse complement strand
TCCCGCTTCGCTTGCACCGCCGGCGCTCGCGGCGAGGGCGGTCACCTCCTCACCTCGATCCTCTCCTCCTCAAGGAGGCGAGGAGGTAAATCGCGGGGCACGCCGCGTGCGGCTCCTTCTCCTCCGGGGGGGCTGAATCTTCCCAAAAGAAGATTCAGGTCGGGATGAGGAGGGACGGCGGGACGTTGTTAAATTCGGATGCCAACAAATGCCAATAAAAGCCGATCAACCGACAGTTTTTTCCGGACGCGGCCGGCGTCGATGTTAACCGATGTTAATCGATGATAACAATTTCAGGTTTTTACCGCGCCGCCCGAACGTGGAATTGTTGACCGGGTCCGGGCCGGGCGGTAGCGTTCGGGGAGCCCGGAGACGCCACAGGCGGAGCGAACGATGGATTCGACGGATACGGTGACCCCGCGCATGCTGCGCGAGATCGACAACAGCCCGATTGCCTGGACCAATGACGCGCTGGCGCCGGATGCGGGCGTCGTGCCGGTGTCGGATGCCTGCCGCGACGAATTGCTGGCGACGGCCGACCTGCTGGACGCCAACCCGCTGCCGCTGCTGTCGCTGCGCCCGGGCGATTTCGAAATGCCGGCCTGCCGCGCGATGATGGCCGGCGTGCGCGAGACCCTGCGCACCGGGATCGGCTTTGTCATTATCGACCGGTTGCCCATCGAGGCGATGTCGCGGGAAACCGCGACGAAGCTGTACTGGCTGCTGGGAAACATGGTCGACCAGGCGGTGGCCCAGAAATGGGACGGGCTGATGACCTATGGCGTGCAGGATACGGGCAGGAAGAACACGCCCGGCAATGGCGTGCGCTCCTCGGTCACCAATTCGGGGCAGGATTACCACACCGACAACGCCTTCAACACGCCGCCGGATTACGTCGCGCTGTTCTGCCTGCGGACGGCGATGAGGGGCGGGATCAGCGGTATCGTCAGTTTCCAGACCGCGCATAACCGGTTGCTGGAGCGGTCGCCGGACCTGCTGGAACGGCTGTACCGGCCCTATTGCATGGACCGGCAGGCGGAGTATGCGCCGGACGACCCGAACAAATTCAGCCGCGTGCCGGTGTTCAGCTATGACGGGGAACGCCTGTTCACCCGGTTTTCCGACTGGCTGATCAAGGCGGGCCATGTCGTGGCGGGGGAGGCGCTGGACGACCCTGGCCGCGCGGCGCTCGATGCGCTGGTCGGGGTTATCAACGAGCCGGGCATGGGCCGCGAGTTCGAATTCCAGCCGGGCCAGATCCAGATCCTCGACAACCGCCGCATCGGCCATCGCCGCACGGCGTTCGAGGACTGGCCGGAACCGGAACGGCGCCGCCACCTCGTGCGGCTCTGGTTCCGCCGCGAGGGCCGGCCCTTCTATCACGGCTGAGGGGGCCGTGAGCTGATATGTGCGGGCGCTACACCCTGACCACGCCGCTGGAAGGCATGCGGCAGCTTTTCGGGATCGATGCGATGCCGAACCTGGCGGCGCGCTATAATATCGCGCCGACCCAGCCGGTCGTGGTCATTCGCCGGGGCGAATCGGGGCGGCGCGAACTGACCATATGCGCTGGGGGCTGGTGCCATCCTGGGCGAAGGATGTGAATGCCGGGCCGCTGCTGATCAATGCGCGGGCCGATACGGTCGCGGACAAGCCGTCCTTCCGCAACGCCTTCCGCCGGCGGCGCTGCCTGATCCCGGCGGACGGGTTCTATGAATGGCGGGCGCAACCCACCGGGCCGAAGCAGCCGATGCGGATCGCCCTGCCGGGCAATGCCCTGTTCGCCTTTGCCGGGATATGGGAGCACTGGCAGGCGGCGGAGGGCAGCGAGCTGGAATCCTGCGCCATCGTGACGACCGATGCGAACGCGCAGCTGTATGACATCCACACCCGCATGCCGGTGATCCTCGGGCCGGAATCCTACGACATCTGGCTCAACGCGGATGCGGAGGCGGCGGCGATGCTGATGCATCCCCATGACGGCGAGATGGCGGCCTGGCCGGTGTCGCGGGATGTGAACAGCGTGCGCAATGACGGACCGGAACTCTGGGCGGAAGCCGGCGCCCCCGCGCCGCCGGCGCCGGTGAAGGGGGAGCAGCTGGACCTGCTCTGATGCCGCGTCAGTGGGACAGGATCTGGCTGAGGAACAGTTTCGTGCGCTCGGATTCCGGGTTGTTGAAGAATTCCTCGGGTTCGTTCTGTTCGATGATTTCGCCGCCATCCATCAGGATGACGCGGTTGGCGATCTTGCGGGCGAACCCCATTTCATGGGTCACGCAGATCATCGTCATCCCGGTTTCGGCCAGTTCGACCATGACGTCCAGCACCTCGGAAATCATCTCGGGGTCCAGCGCCGAGGTCGGTTCGTCGAACAGCATGATCCTGGGATTCATGCAGAGCGACCGGGCGATGGCGACCCGCTGCTGCTGGCCGCCGGACAACTGGGCCGGGTATTTCAGCGCCTGTTCGGGAATCCTGACCCGCTCCAGGTATTCCATGGCGGCTGCTTCGGCCTCCGCCCTCGGTGTCTTGAGCACCCAGATCGGCGCCAGGGTCAGGTTTTCCAGCACGGTGAGATGGGGGAAGAGGTTGAACTGCTGGAACACCATGCCGACATTGCGGCGGACCGCGTCGATGCCTTTCAGGTCGCTGGTGAGTTCGACACCGTTGATGACGATCTGGCCCTGCTGGTGCTCCTCCAGCCGGTTCATGCAGCGGATCAGGGTCGATTTTCCCGAACCGGACGGGCCGCAGATGACAATGCGCTCGCCGGTATAGACGGTCAGGTTGATATCCTTCAGCACATGGAAATCGCCATACCACTTGTGCATGCCGATCACCTGGATCGCCACGTCGTCGCCGACGGCCATGGGTTTGCTTTGCGGAATGTCTGTGTTCACGGGCATGGTGCGTGCTCCCGACTATTGGCGGTCGGTATCGAACCGGCGCTCCAGGCGCAGGCTGTACCGGGACATGCCGAAGCAGATCAGAAAGTATACGGCGGCGGCGAAAACGTAACCTTCGGTGGATGTGCCGAGCCAGTTCTGGTGCGTCGTGGCGGACTGGATGATGCTCAGGAAGTCGAGCAGCCCGATCACCAGCACCAGCGTGGTATCCTTGAACAACCCGATGAAGGTGTTGACGATCCCGGGAATGACGATCTTGAGCGCCTGGGGCAGGATGACGAGGCCCATCATCTTCCAGTAGCTGAGGCCCATCGCCTGGGCCGCCTCGTACTGGCCCTTGGGGATGGCCTGCAGCCCGCCGCGGACGACTTCCGCCATATAGGCCGCCGCGAACAGCGACATCACGATCAGGGTGCGCAGCACCTTGTCGAAATTGGTGCCGGGCGGCAGGAAGAGCGGCAGCATGACCGACCCCATGAACAGGACGGTGATCAGCGGCACGCCCCGCCACAGTTCGATGAAGGCGACACAGATGACGCGCACAATGGGCATATCCGACCGGCGGCCCAGCGCGAAGACGATCCCCAGCGGCAGGGATACCACGATGGTCACGGTGGCCAGCACCATGGTCAGCATCAGCCCGCCCCATTGCGCCGTATCGACGACTTCAAGGCCGAAGCCGCCGTGGAACAGGACGAAGGCGATGAAGGGATAAAGCAGGAAGACGAAAGCCGCGAGGTACTTCTTGCCCGGTACGCCCTCGATCAGCAGCGGGATCGCGGCACAGAACAGCAGCAGGAATCCGAGATCGATCCGCCAGCGCTGGTCGTGGGGAAAGAAGCCGTAGATGAACTGGTCGAAGCGGACCCGGATCATCGCCCAGCAGGCGCCGCCGCTGGTGCAGTCCCGGTATGTTTCGCCGCTGATATCGGCCGACAGGATGGCCCAGTCCACAAAGGGCGGGATGACCGTGTACAGGAAATAGACCGCCAGCAGCGTCAGCAGCGAGTTGAGCCAGGTCGAGAACAGGTTTTGCCGCAGCCAGGCGATGGCGCCGACCTGACGGGACGGCGGCGGCAGGTCCGGATGCGACTTGGTTCTCACAAACGCCATATCCGCCATGCCTAACGCTCCACCAGCGCGATACGCCTGTTGTACCAGTTCATGAACATCGAGATGAGCAGGCTGACCGCCAGATAAAACGCCATGGTGATGGCGATGATCTCGATGGCCTGGCCAGCCTGGTTGAGCGAGGTGCCGGCGAAGACCGCGACGATTTCCGCGCCGCCGATGGCGACCGCCAGCGACGAATTCTTCGTCAGGTTCAGGTACTGGCTGGTCAAGGGCGGAACGATAACCCGCAGCGCCTGGGGGATGATAACCAGCCGCAATGTCGGACCGGGCCGCAGTCCCAGTGCATGCGCGGCCTCCGACTGTCCGCGATTGATGGCCTGGATTCCGGCGCGGACGATTTCGGCGATGAAGGCACCGGTATAGAGGCTCAGCCCCAGCACCAGGGCGGCGAATTCCGGCAGAATGATCATGCCGCCGCGCAAGCCGAAGCGGTTCTGCTGCGGGTGCTCGAATTCGAGCGGAAAGCCGGCGACGGCCGCGGTGATCAGCGGCAGCGCGATCAGCAGCCCGGCCGACACCGGAAATACAGGGAACTGCTGTCCCGTTGCATCCTGCCGGCGGCGCGCCCAGCGGTTTACGGCAAAGACGAGGACGACGGCTAGCGTGACGGCGACGGGAATGGCCCAGAAGCCCGGCTGCGGGAGCGGCAGCGGGCCGAACAACCCCTCGATATTCAGGAAGAATGTGTCGAACAGGGAAATGCTTTCCCGTTTGCTCGGCAGGCTTCCAAGGACCGCGACATACCAGAACAGGAGTTGGAGAAGCAGCGGAATATTGCGCAGCGTTTCCACATAGCAATAAGCGAGCCTGGAGACCAGCCAGTTCGGCGACAGCCGCAGAATCCCGACGATGAAGCCGACAACCGTCGCCAGGATTATTCCGGTAAAAGCGACGAGAAGCGTATTGAGGATTCCGACGATCAGCACGGTGCCGTGCGTCGCGGTCGCGGGATCGTATTTCAAAAAAGGCGACATGCCGACATCGAAACCGGCCGGCGCACTCAGAAACGAAAAGCCGGACGCAATGCCGCGCCGTTCCAGATTTTCGGCGGTATTGTTTATGAAATAGGCGGCAAACAGCGTGAGAATGACAACGACAATGGCCTGATAAAGGATGGCGCGTGTTTTTGGATCGTTCCAGATGCTGGGGCGCCGCACGGTCCCTTGGGTATCGCTGCCGATAGCCATTATTACTCCTGTTCCGGGGCATGCGCGCGACGGTTGTACCGGGTGCCACCGTCACGCCGCCGTGTCAAAACGAGATCAGCCGGCGCGAGCGCCGGCTGATTTGTTCTGCCTTCTTACCGGAACGGCGGGGCGTACATAATACCGCCCGCGGTCCAGAGCGCGTTGATGCCACGCTCCAGTTGCAGCGGCGTATTTACGCCGACATGGCGTTCGTAGACCTCGCTGTAGTTCCCGACCTGCTTGATGATGTTGTAGGCCCAGTCGTCGGGAACACCCAACTGCTTGCCCATTTCACCCTCAACACCCAGAAAACGGCGGATTTCCGGATTCGCCGAGGTTTTCATGCTGTCGAGATTGTCGGAGGTGATGCCCAATTCTTCACCAATGACGAGTGCGAAGAGCGCCCAGCGGACGACATCGCCCCATTCGGACTGACCGTGGCGGATCGACGGCCCGAGCGGTTCCTTGGAGATGACTTCCGGCAGGACCATGTGTTCGTCCGGGGCCTTCAGCAGTGAACGCTGCGCCGCAAGACCGGATCGGTCGGTGGTGTATACGTCGCACCGGCCGGCATCATAGGCGACCCGAATTTCATCGGCCTTTTCAAAGACAACGGAAGTGAATTGCATGTTGTTGGTGCGGAAGTAATCCGCGAGGTTCAATTCGGTCGTCGTCCCGGTCTGGATGCAGACGGAAGCGCCGTCCAGTTCCTTGGCACTCTTGATACCCAGTTCCTTGCGGATCATGAAGCCCTGACCGTCATAGTAGTTCACCCCGATGAATTCGAGGCCCAGATTGACGTCGCGCGTCAGGGTCCACGTGGTATTCGCGGAGAGCACGTCGATTTCGCCCGATTGCAGCGCGGTGAAGCGTTCCTTTGTCGTCAGCGGCGTAAATTTGACCTTTTCGGCATCGCCAAAGACGGCGGCGGCCACGGCGCGGCAGACATCGACATCGAAGCCTTCCCACTTACCCTGGTCGTTCGGCGCGGAAAATCCCGCCAGGCCGGTACTGACTCCGCACTGGATAAAACCCTTCGCCTTTACATCGTCAAGCAGGTTCGCCTGGGCGCTTCCCGCAAACGCCATGGTGGCTGTTGCCGCTGCGATAACTACTGATCGTACTCTCATCTCCCTGTCCTCCGGTTCTGTCGCAAAGTGTTTCCCCCTTTTTGCGTGTCGCCAATTAGAACAGTAATCGGGGAAAACGCCAAACACTGTACAGTGAAGGTTGGTTGCTGCATTGCAGCAACCAACCTTCACGCATTAATGGTAATCTGTCAATTCAGGTAATGCTGGTCGGCCAGGTACGCATCAGGTGCTCGCCGACGCCGTTTGTCCGGCGCATGGTGTGGACATCCAGCATATTGATGACATGCTGTCGGGTCTCCTGGGGCGCAATGACGTCCTGCGCCTCATACATGGCCGCCAGTTCCCAGGGGGCGGCGTCGCGGGCGAGTTGCTCCACCCGCCTTGCGTATTCCTCGGGATCGTCCTCCCTTTTGATCCCGTAGACCACGTTCACCGCCGTATTCGGATCCATGAACCCGACATCGGCGGTCGGCCACAGGGCGAACTCGTCGGAATTCTTGTTGCCGCCCATGTTGACATAGGCCTGCCCGTAGCTCTTGCGCAGCACGATGGTGATCTTGGGCACGGTGCAGAGCGACTGGGCGTTCATCCAGTTGATGATCTTGCCGGGGGCCGCCTTTCGTTCGCCGTCGACCCCGATCAGGAACCCGGGAACATCCACCAGCATGACGATGGGAATATTGAAGGAATCGCAGAATACAAGGAAACTCGCCGCCTTGGCGCAGGCGTCCGGATCCGCGGCGCCGCCCTTGTAGAGGGGATTGTTGGCGAGGAATCCGACCGTCCGGCCGTCAACCCGGGCCAGCGCGGTCAGGATCGACCGGCCATAGCGCGGCTTCATTTCGAACACGCTGTCGCGGTCGGCGATGACCTCCACGACGTGGCGCATGTTGTAGACCTTCTGCCGCTCGATCGGGACAATGTCGGTGATGCGCTCGATGGCATCGTTCGACCCCTGCGGCACAGGGACAACCGGCGGCGCCTCCATATTGTGGGCGGGCAGGTAGGAAAGGAAGCGCTTGCAGAGGTCGATAGCTTCCTCGTCCGTATCGACGGCGGTATCGACCAGTCCGCTGGTCGCGGTATGCATCTTCCAGCCGCCAAGTTCCTCGTTCGTGACCGGTTGGTTGATGGCGAGCGAGGTCACGCGGCTGCTCGCCACCGCCATGGTCGCGCCTTTGCGCATGACGACGAAGTCGGACATGCATGCATACCAGGTCGAGGAACCGTAGCAGTCGCCTAGCTGCGCCGTTACCCAGGGGGTTTCGCGCATGCGCCGGTATTCATAGGGATCCTGCGCCATGATGGCGCGGCCCTGCGCCCCCATCCGGTCGGGCATGCGGGAGCCCGAAGATTCGCCCAGCCATACCAGCGGCATGCCCCGCTGCGTGGCGACATTCTTGATATGTTTCATTTTTTTCAGGTTGTTCAGCGCGCTTGAGGCGCCGAGCACGGAAAAATCGTTTGAAACACAGCCGGTCCAGCGGCCATCGATCTTGCCATACCCGGCAATCTTGCCGTCGGCTGGCGTTCTGTCTCGTACCTCGGGGCGCGCCGATTGCGCCATCATGCCGGATTCGACGAAGGTGCCTTTGTCGAACAGGTAATCCAGTCTTTGGCGGGCGTCGAGCAGGCCTTCGTTTCGCCGACGTTCAAGGACCTCGGGCTTGCCCATTTTCAGGACCCTGGCCCGCCGTTCTTCCAGGTCCCGGTTTATATCTTCGTATGACATTCTAAGTTTCCCTTTGTTTTCTCTTCCTGAACTCGACGAATTCGATATCGGGGATGATACTGTCTTGCGGAGCAACGGTAAAATGGGGGGGCAAGATGGAAATCGGAACGGCAGTCGTGGTCGGGTCCGGCACGATGGGGCGGGGGATCGTCAACAGCTTTGCGCGCGGCGGCCATGACGTGACGCTTGTCAGCCGCGATCCGTCGAAGGTGCCGCCCTTCGACCGGGACAATATCCGCGTTCTCGACGCTTTGCCGCATATGGCGCCGGATTTCATTATCGAGTCCGTTCCCGAGGATATCGACCTCAAGCATGCGCTGATTGCGGAAATCGAGGCGCGTTACGGCCATGGTCCGATCATCGCAACGAATACGTCGTCGCTGCCGCTTGAGGAAATGGCGGCGCGGATGGCGCATCCCGACCGGTTCATTGGCGTCCACTACATGCAGCCGGCCGACGCGCTGCCGCTGGTCGAGGTTATCCGCGCCGCCGCCACCCGTGATGATGTGCTGGAATCCGTGCGGGCGGCCCTGCTGCGCAACGGGCAGGGCGCGCTGGTGCTCAACCGCCCCGTCGCCGGATTCCTGATCAATCGCATCCAGCACGCCATGATGCATGAAGCGCTGGCGATGATCGAGGACGGTTTGTGCACGGTGGAGGATATCGATGCGGTTGTTCGCCGTATGCTGGGCCCGCGTATGAGCATTACCGGCCTGATGCTGCAGAAGGATCTCAGCGGATTGCAGACGACGGCCGCAACCCACCGCAGCGTCGTTCCGGACCTGTACCACACGAGGACGCCGGTGAAACTGCTGCAGGACTTGGTTGCGGCGGGGCATCTCGGGGCATCGACCGGAGAAGGCTTCTATGACTGGCGTGGCCGGGATACCGAGGCATACAAGCGCGCCGCGGCGCGCAAGCTGGCGCGGTTGCTGCAATATCTGGAAGATGATGAACCGCTGCCGTCCTAATCGGCAATGACGGTTTTCCCCGCCGCCCTGAGCGCCGCAATCTCAGCCTCGCCGTAGCCTAGTTCCATGAGAATTTCACGGCTGTGTTCGCCGATTTTCGGCGGCTGCATGCGCAGGCGGAAGTCGTGGTCGCCAATCTCGACCGGCAGGCGCGGAATTTTCGTGCCCGGGGCGCCGGGCAGGTCGAGACTCAGCATGCGCCCGTTGGCGTTGAGCTGCGGATCGTCGGTCAGGTCTTCGGGTTTTGACACGGGCGCGAAAGGTATCTTGATATCTTCGCAGATTTGCGACATTTCCGCCTTGGTGAATCGTTTCATGATATCGGCAACGATAGGCAGGGTCCGGGCGCGTTCCCGCACCCGTCCCTCGTTTGTCGCCAGCGTCGGGTCGTCGAGCAGGTCCTGGCGGTCGAACCGTTCGCAGAACCAGCGCCAGTGATTGTCGCTGGTGATGCCGATAAAAATCATTTCACCGTCGGCGGTCGCGAAGGTTTCGTAAATGCCCCAGGCGCCGACCCGGCCCGGCATCGGCGGGGAAGGGGTGTGGGTCACGGCGCTGCCGATCATGTGCTGCATCATCAGGAAGGCCGTGGATTCGAACAGGGCGCTTTTGACGAACTGGCCTTCGCCGGTGCTTTCGCGTTCGCGAAGTGCCGCCTGGATGCCGACGACCGCGAAGGTGCCGCCCATGATATCGATCACCGAGGATCCCGCCCGCAGGGGCCTGCCCGGCGGGCCGGTCATATAGGCGAGACCCGCCATGTACTGCACGACCTCGTCCAGCGCCGGACGGTTTTCATACGGGCCGCTGAGGAAGCCTTTCAGCGAGCAATAGACGATGCGGGGATTGATTCGCCTGCAGTCGTCATACCCGACGCCAAGCTTTTCCACCGTACCCGGCGCATAGTTTTCGATGACCACATCGGCGGTTTCGATCAGCCGGAGCGCTGCGGCACGGCCTTCGTCACTTTTCACGTCGATGGCGAAGCCGCGCTTGTTGCGATTGAAGGCGCCGAAGAATCCGGCGGCGAATCCGAGCAGCTTGCGGGTCTTGTCGCCGGCCGGGGCAGGCTCCACCTTGATCACATCCGCGCCGAGATCGGCCATGATCAGTCCGGCGCAGGGACCCATGATTGTCTGGCAGAACTCCACGACCCTGATGCCATGAAGCGGCAGGGGACGGGCATCGGTGGTGGTCATCGGGGCGTACTCCATGTGCTTCCGGTATCCGGTGTATCGCATGTCTGGCAAAATTCAACGGTCGCGCCAGGACCTCCGGATTCGGATATAAGTATTGAAGGCGGCTTGACCTTCCCCTCGCATAAAGGTTCAGGTTAGGCCGTATCGAACCAACTGTGTAGTGACATGGCGCTAAGATACATTCTACTGGCCGTTTTACTGACTGTCGTGACCGGCGTCATCCTCTTGATATTCGGCGGTGGGCGTGACCCCGGTTTTGCCGACGCGGACAATCCCGAACTGGTTGCCCTTGGAAGCGAAATCTACGGTGTGCATTGCGCGGCATGCCATGGCGCCGACCTGGAAGGCCAGCCGAACTGGCAACGGCGCGGGCCGGACGGGAAACTGCCGGCGCCGCCGCATGACGAGACCGGCCATACCTGGCATCATTCCGATGCGCAGAATTTCCAGGTGACAAAGCTGGGCACCGAGGCGCTGGCGCCGGCAGGTTACAAATCGGATATGATCGGATTCGATGGCATCCTCAGCGACAGGGAAATCTGGGCGGCGCTCGCCTATATAAAATCCCGCTGGCCCGTGGAAATTCGCCGAAGGCATGCCGCCATGACGGACCAACGGCCAAACCGCTGAATCTTAACTATAGCATATCAGTAAGAGATGCTGGCCGGGAGATGCATGATTCTATGCGCTTGCGCCGCGCGCAGCTTCCTCGTATCACGATACGGGAGCGGGCGATCCGGATTGGGGGGCGTTTATGGCTAAACGCAAGCGTGGCGGCAGGAGCGATGCCAGAAATTTTGCCGACGAGATGCTGGCGCTAATGGCGCAATATGACAATGCGGAATCCCTGAACGACAGCGTCATTACCCCGTTTGCCACGGCGTTGGAGAAAATATGCGGCGAGCGCGGTTATGTTCTCAATGTCTATGGTGACAGCAGCAATCTCGTCGTCAGCAACGAGGAAGACGCGGAGGCGATATTCCAACTGGTCGAGGAGTATTTCGAAGCCAGGGAAGCTGTCGAGGCAGATGAAGAGGCGGAATCTGAAACGAAGTAGCATTGCGCTGCATCGTTTTGTCTTCGGACCTCCGGCATGGAACCTGACCTCAATCTGGCGCTTGCGATTGCTGCCGTCTTTATTGCCGGGCTCTCACGGGGCTTTATCGGATTCGGCGCCGGGCTGATCATCATTCCGGCCCTTGCGGTCCTGTATGGTCCGATTGAAGCAGTACTGGTCATGACCCTGATAGAAATTCCCGCGACGGCATACCTGCTGCCGACGGCCGTTCGCCATGCCAACTGGCGGTCCGTGGCGCCGCTGGGAATCGCGTCGCTGCTGACTCTTCCATTGGGCGCCTGGATGCTGAGCCATATAGACGCCGAGGATATGCGGCGCTTTATCGCAATACTGGTTATTTCCGCCGGAATCATGCTGGCCAGCGGCTGGCGCTACGCGCGGACGCCGACGCTGGCCGTGACGATTCCGGTAGGACTCGTCAGCGGCTTCCTGAGCGGGGCCGCAAATATTGGCGGGCCGCCGGTTGTCGTATTCCTGATGGCGGGACGAAATACCGCGGTCGAGGTTCGTGCGGGCATCATGGCGTATTTTTCGTTTTCGGTGGTTTTCCGGACCATAGCCTACGCGGTGCTGGGATTGCTGACACTGCCGCTGCTTTGGCTTTCTGTCGTTCTGGTGGTGCCCTACATGGCGGGCATTTTCATCGGCAGCCGGGCGTTCAGCGGCATTTCGGAAAAGCTGTTCCGATGGACGGTGCTGGTGGTGGTGGTGACGATGGGGTTTGTCGCCTTGCTGCGCTGACGAGCCGCTTTGCGTCGGCGGTAGCCGTAAGCTAGATTCGCGCTATTACTGAATTTCAGGAGGCGGAAACATGACGTATACTCCCGCGCCGGCGGCAATCGGCATGCCCGTGGAGGAGGTCGATACACCCGCGTTGCTGGTCGACCTGGATGCGTTCGAACGGAACCTCAAGCGGATGGCGAATGCCATCAAGGGCAGCCCGGTCCGCCTGCGGCCGCATTCCAAGACCCACAAGTGTCCGGTGATCGCGCTGCAACAGATGGCGCTGGGCGCGGTCGGAATCTGCTGTCAGAAGGTGGGGGAGGCGGAAGCCCTGGTCTATGGCGGGGTGGACAATGTTCTGGTCAGCAACCAGATCGTCGGCGCGCCGAAACTGGCGAAGCTGGCCTCGCTGGCCCGGCGCGCCAGAATGGCGGTCTGTGCGGACGACGCGGGCAATATCGCGGATATCGATGCCGCGGCGGCCGCTGCCGGGGTGACGTTGGAAGTGCTTGTCGAAATCGATGTCGGCGCCGGGCGTTGCGGCGTGCCGCCGGGGGCGCCGGCGCTGGCGCTGGCGCAGAAGATAGACCAGGCGCGCCATCTGACATTCGGCGGGTTGCAGGCCTATCACGGCAGTGCCCAGCATATCCGCGAATATGATGCACGCCGCAAGGCAATTGAATCCGCATCCGCCATGACGTCGGACACCGTTTCCCTGCTGGCGAAAAACGGGATCGAATGCGGCATCGTCGGTGGCGCGGGTACCGGGACCTTTCAGTTCGAAGCGGCCAGCGGCGTCTACAATGAACTGCAGGCGGGCTCCTACATCTTCATGGATGCGGATTACGGTCGCAATCTGAACCGCGACGGCAATCCGATCGACGATTTCGAAAACAGCCTGTTCGTATACGCAACCGTGATGAGCCGGGCCGCGAGCGACAGGGCCATTCTCGATGCGGGACTGAAGGCGCTGAGCGTCGATTCCGGCCTGCCGCTGCTGTGGCAGACTCCGGGGATCGAGTTTGTCGGCGCGTCTGACGAGCATGGCAAACTGTCGGTTTCGGAATCGGTGCGCGGCGGGAACAGCGACCTGAAAGTCGGCGACAAGGTGAAGGTCGTTCCCGGCCATGTCGATCCGACCGTCAACATGTATGACTGGTATGTCTGTGTCCGTGGCGGCCGGGTCGAGGCAATATGGCCGATAACGGCGCGGGGCCGGCTGCAGTAACCCGGCTGGGCCCGATCGTATTCATCAGGAGGAACCGACGCCATGACGGAACGGGTTATGACCGGGACGGGCCGTAAGCCCAAGCTGATTGCGCCGCCCAACTCGTGCGAGACGCATTCGCACATATACGGTCCGGTTTCAAAATACCCGCATCATCCCGGCCGCGTTCATCATGTGGAAGCGTCGCTCGACGCCTACCGGACGATGCTGGCGCGGCTCGGATTCGAGCGCGGCATTATCGTTCAGCCGTCGACCTACGGACGGGACAACCGGGCGACGCTGGAAGCCATTGCCGGAATGGGACAGGAGAATGCGCGCGGTGTCGCCGTAACGGCGCCGGACGTGTCTGCGGCCGAATTGCAGCGGCTGCATGACGGCGGTATTCGCGGCATGCGGTTCTTCTTTCTGGTGGATGATTTCGCCATCGACGATCTGGCGCCGATGGCCGCGAAGGTCGCGCCGCTTGGCTGGCATGTTCAGGTCCAGGACAATGGCAGCTGGATAGTTGATGCGATGCCCTACATGAAGGATCTTCCCGTCGATGTTGTTATCGACCATATCGGCCGGACGCCGGCGGCGAACGGAGTCAACGATCCCGATTTCCGGGCCCTGCTGAAATTCATGGAAAGCGGAAAATGCTGGGTGAAGATTTCCGCGCCGTATCTGCAATCGACTGACGGCCCGCCGCTGTATCGAGACGCGGGCGAAAAGGTGAAGGCGCTGGTCGCGGTCCGGCCCGACCGTCTGGTCTGGGCGGCCAACTGGCCGCATCCGAACTCGCCGCTGGACAATAAACCGGAAGAAGCGGATTGCCTCGACCCGTTGCTCGACTGGGTTCCCGACAGGAACATCCGCAACGATATTCTCGCGACCAATCCCGGTATCCTGTACGGCTTCGATACCTGATGAACGCCGCGGAGCCGCTTCTCCCGTAAGGGAAAAGCGGCCCGGTTCGCGGCCATCGGTCTGCCGGCGGTGTTAGCCGAACAGGGCCAGGATAGACCTTTCGCTCTGCGCCGCCAGGGAAAGGGAGTTGATGCCCAACTGCTGACGGGTCTGCAGGGCAAGCAGGTTGGCGCTTTCCTCGTTGAGATCCGCAAGGGTGAGTTTACCGGCGCCGGCTTCGAGGGTGTTGACGAGATCCTCGGTAAAATTGAGACGGGTCTGAAGAACCGTCGCATTCGAACCGAGTGTCGACGCCGACGTCCGGAGTGTGGTGATCGCCGAATTGACCGCGGTGATTGCCAGGTCGATATCCGAATCGGCGACAAAATCATTGGCCGCCGCCGCGACATTCAGACCTGTTGCCGCTGTCGACGAATCGATGCCCGCGACCGTCAGGACGCTGGTGCCGTCTTCATTGAAGTTGACGACAAGATTGTCCGGCGTCGTCTGCAACAGGTTGGTGCCGCCGAAACTGGCATCGTTGCCGAGCGAGTCGACCTGATCCAGCAGCGCATTGAACTGCACCGAGAGGGAGGATCGTTCATTGGTGTCGCTGGTGGCTTTTGCGGTAATCGCCAGACCCTTGGCCTGTTCGATCAGTTCGGTAATTGCTTCGATACCGTTGATCGCCGCCTCGATCGTGCTGATGCTCTGATCGATATTGTCCTTCAGGCCGTTCAGATCGTCGGCCCGATTGGTAAGAGCGCGCGCCGCGAAAAAGGCGGCGGCGTCATCCAGTGCGGACGCGACTTTCAGACCCGTAGACAGGCGATCCTGTGTCCGGTCGATCAGGTCAGTCGTTCTGGACAGGGTCAGGAGGTTGGATCGAATTGCTGCTGAAAGTTCAACTTTATCTGCCATAACCGTGTTTCCCCTTCTAGGGTTTATATGACCGTTTATCGGTTTGCTTCAGGCTTTGCCGGAAGCATGTTGCGGATAACGGCCATGACCCTGAATGCTGTGGGAATTGCCGTTGCCTGCAACGCCGCTAACAAGTGGCCGCAAACTTCAGTCCATTCCTTAGCAATGGGGATGCCAACCCGGAAAATCAGAAAATATGTTTAGTTACAATAAAGTAATCTATATTCTGGAATTTCACGCCATGCATGTGCGAGTTCGCGCAGGCAAATTCAGTCCTGACTCTGGCAGGATTTGCCGGTCGCACGGAATCTTACGCCTATCGGGTACGGTCACCGGTAGTGTCAGTCGGGAAAATCGTACAGACGCGCCGGGTTATCCGCGAGAATTGCCTTCCGCAGGGCCGGATCGTCCGGAAACGCGTCAAGCAGGATATCAAGGCAATGTGCCGGCACCGGCTTTTCGCCGGCGGCGAATTGCGGATGCGGCCAGTTGAGGCCCCAGACCAGCCGGTCGGGCCGGACGGTGGCAAGCTTGCGGATCCGGGGTACGACATCGGTATAGGGGCCGCCCGCCGCGGATCCGTAATAGGGACCCGAAATCTTGACCCACACGTTTCCGCTCTCCAGCAGTTTCAGGAAGGCGGTGAAGCCGGGGTCGTTGAGGTCCATATTCTTCGGCATGCGCCCGATATGATCGATGACGACCGGTACGGGCAGGTTCGCAAGTCGCGGCAGCCACGACAGGGCGTCCTCGCCGTTTTCCTGCACCTGGACATGCCAGCCGAAGGGGGCGATCCGGGGCGCGACAACGGGCAGGTCGTTGAGCGTGACATCGTTGCCCTGTCGGGTGAAGCGGAAGCCGCGAATGCCGGCATCGTGAAGGGCGGATAATTCCTCATGTGTTACATCACGCCGGCAGACCGCCACTCCGCGTGCCCGGTCGGCGCCAAACTCACGCATGGCATCCAGCGTCCGGCTGTTATCCGTACCATAGGCGGATGGCTGGACGATGACGGCGCGTTCGATGCCCAGGTTATCGAGCACATTGCGGTAATCCGCGACCGAGGCATCGGGATGCAGGCTGCGTCCCTGGCCGGAGGCATAGGGATATTTTTCAACCGGGCCATACACATGGGAATGGCATTCGCAGGATTTGGGCGGGACGATGAGACGGGGCCTGGGGCCTGGATCGGCGGCGTGCACCATCAGGCGGGATTGACCTGCCGGTCTTCGATACCGGAACCGTCCAGACCGGGCGACGTCCTGCGTTCGCCGAGTGGTATTTCTTCGAGATGCGGCACCGATATTCCTCCGATCATCATGGTACGGACGTGAGGCTAACGGGCGCGGCTGAATGAAGTCAATAACACCTCGGGAATGCAACGGGGCGGTATTGTCGGGGATTTGCCCGGTCGGAGCGGTATATCCCCGCCGAAGCGTCCGCGATAGCAAATTGAGACGTTTTAGTTTTTCAGCCTTGGATCGGCAATCTCCCTGAGCCGCTCGTAAACAGGATCCGCAATCTCCATGGAATCCGCCGCAAGCCGACGCTTGCGTTCCGCCACGGATCGGTCATACGGCATGCGGACCGGTGCGCCGCCCGCAACCGGGCGCGTCGCCCTGATAGCGTCGGCATATTCCGCGACATTGGCTTTATACTCGTCGGCGGGCATCAGCAGGTCCGGCCGCATCATCACGAACAGGCAGCCATAACCGAACATGTCCTTCGGCATGGCGGGGACGGCGCACAGGGCGCCCAGCAGCTGCACGACGATGGCGAGGCCAGAGCCCTTGTGCCCGCCCCAGGCGGCGATGGCGCCCTGCAGCGCCTGGGCGGGGTCTCGTGTCGGGTTGCCTGCCGGATCGAAGGCGCTGCCTTCCGGCAGTTCCTGACCCAGCCGGCCGGCCAGCACCACCTCGCCATGCATCATCACCGAGGTCCCGATATCCCAGATCACCGGCGCGTCGCGGGAGGGAAAGCCGAAGGCGATCGGGTTGGTGCCGAATCTCCCTTCGCTGCCGCCATGCGGCGCCACATTGGGCGAGGCGTTGGAGGCGATCATCGACACCAGCCCGGCGCGGGCGGCCTTTTCCGCGTAATACGACAGCATGCCGGTATGCCAGGTGTCGCGCGCCCCGACGATTGCCATGCCCATGGTGGTTGCCTTCTCAATCGCGATTTCCGCCGCGCGCAACCCGACGAGGTAGCCGATATTGTTATGTCCATCGACCAGGGCGGAAAGCGGCGTTTCATGCGCGACGGTGATGACGCCGCGCATGAAGCCCGGTTTCGTCATGCGTTCGAAAACGCTCAAAGCGCGCGGCAATCCGCCATAGCTGAGCCCCCGGAGTTCGCAGTCGATCAGGTGATCGGCGATTGCCGCCGCTTCCGCGACATCATGTCCGGCGGCCACCATGACCCGTTCCGCCAGTTGCCTGGCTTCGCCAACGGTAATCTGCATCGAGACCTGCTCCGCGTGTAACACGTCGAAGACCGGATTGTAGGCAGACAGGAAGCTGTTGCGCCACCCATCCGGTGGGCGGCGTGTCGGTTTGACAGAGTGAACTGTTAGCGTGGCGCCGACCTCCGGTGGATCGTGATTTACCGATTGGTGCGACTCAAGCTATTCATGGGTATGGACATTGTTCTGATCACAACGATTATCGCATCGCTGTTTGTCGTGATCGGCGTCGCCGAACCACTAGCCGCCCGGCTGCAGCTTCCCTACAGCGTGATCCTCGCACTGTTGGGCATCCTGATCGGCTCGTCCGCCATCTTTTTCCTCCGAACCGATCTGACCGACGCGCTCAATCCGGTGGCGGCGGTGATCGTGGCGCTGCCGATCCGGTCCAATGTCTTCCTGTATGTCCTGCTGCCGACCCTGCTGTTTCAGGCGGCGCTCGGCGTCAACGTGCGCCGCATGCTTGATGACTGGGTGCCAATCCTGGTTCTCGCGGTGGTTGCCGTCATCGTGGCGACGCTGGCCGTCGGCTATGCGCTGCACTGGTCGAGCACGCTGCCGCTGGCCGCCTGTCTCCTGCTCGGCGCGATCGTCTCCACCACGGACCCTTCCGCGGTGGTCAGCATCTTCCGCTCGATCTCCGCGCCGCGACGCCTGGCCCGGATCATTGAGGGGGAGAGCCTGCTGAACGACGCGGCGGCGATCGCGCTGTTCGGATTGTTCATGGGGTTCGTCATGGCCGGCTCCCCCGATCCCGACATGCGCGGCGCGCTGGCGCGGTTCCCTGTGCTGATTGCCGGTGGCGTGCTGGTCGGGTGGGCGACCGCCCGTGCCGCGGTGTGGACAATGGCGCTGTTCGCGCGCTACGAACTGGCGCAGATTTCGGTCTCCGTCGCGTTGCCCTATCTGGCCTACATCATTGCGGAACAGAGCATCGGCGCCTCCGGGGTTATCGCGGTGGTCGCCGCGGCCCTGACATTGAACCTGACAGGTCCCGGCCGCCTGCGGCCGGCCGCATGGACCAACCTTCGCGAGGTCTGGGACCTGCTGGCGCACTGGGCCGGGGCGATGATCTTCATCCTGGCGGCGCTTCTGATTCCCAGACTTCTGGAAGATGCGCGGTTCACTGACTTTGCGCTGATCGGGATCGTCATCCTTGCCGCGACGGCGGCGCGCGCCGCGATTTTGTTCGGGTTGATGCCGGTCCTCACCCTCATGCGCCTTTCGCCGGTTGTCGAACAGCCTTACCGTATCGCTATCCTGTGGGGCGGCCTGCGCGGCGCGGTCACGCTGGCGCTGGCGCTGGCGGTTACCGAAAGCGGGCTCGTGCCGGTGGAGGTGAAGCGCATCGTCGGCATTCTTGCGACAGGCTTTACGCTGTTCACGCTTGTCGGACAGGGCGCGACACTGCGCTGGATCGTTGCCAGGCTGGGGCTCGACAAGCTCTCGCCCATTGACCAGGCGCTGGCCAACCAGGTCGTTGCGGTGGCGCTGCAGACTGTGCGCGAGAACCTGGCGACGACCACCGAGAATTACGACCTTACCAGGGACACTGTGCGCTCGGAGGCGAAACTCTTCGGAGACCGGCTCGAGGAGTCGGTGAAATCGGCTGAGGCCAACGCCGAGATCCTTGATCGGGACCGGGTGACCCTGGGCCTGATCGCGCTGGCCGGTGCGGAGCGCGATACGATCCTGGCGCGATTCCGCGAGCGGACGATTTCTTCGCGCCTCTCGGACCGGATGCTGTCGGAGGCTGACCGGCTGATCGAGGCGACCCGCTCCGGCGGCCGGGTCGGCTATCGCCGGGTGGCGCAGAAAAGTCTCGCCTATGGCCTGGCGCTACGCGCCGCGGTCTACTTGCACAGCCGGCTCGGCGTGGCGACCTTGCTCGGGCGGGTGACAGCCGACCGGTTCGAACTGCTGTTGTCCCAGCGCCTGGTCCTCCGCGATCTCAGCGGGTTCATTTCCGGACGCATCCGGCGCATTCACGGACTTCGCGTCGCGGACCTGCTGCGCCAGCTTCTAAACCGGCGGTTCGAGGCGGTCGACACCGCGTTGCAGGGGCTGCGGCTGCAATATCCCGGCTACGCCGAGGAACTCGAGCGGCGTTTCATCCGGCGCATCGCGCTCCGCCTCGAGGAACGCGAATACGACGCCATGCGCGAGGACGGGCTGATCGGAGAGGAACTTCACACCGCCCTGATGAAGGAAATGGACGCGCGGCGTATCGCGGTGGAGAAGCGCCCGCCTCTCGATCTTGCGGTGCGCAAGGCGGAACTGGTGCAGCAATTCCCGCTGTTCGCCGATCTGGATGCTCGTACCCTGAAGCGACTCAGCCGGTCGCTGGTCACGCGATACGTCAATGTGGGCGAGACGATCATCCGCAAGGACGCGCGGGCACAAAGCGTCTACTTCATTGCCTCCGGAGCGGTCCAACTGGAAACGGCGGGGCAGACATGGCGTCTCGGGCGCGGCGAAATGTTCGGCCAGGTGCAGATTCTGATGCGGCGGCCCCGGCGCATCGAAGTCCGCGCCATTGCGCCGTCGATGCTGCTGGTTTTCGATGAGGCGCGATTCCTGAAGTTGCTGAAGCGCAGCCCGGTCCTTCAGGCGGCTGTGCGGGAGAGCGCCGTCAAGCGCGGTATCTCCTTGCAGGCGATCGGGCTCGAAGAGACGCCGAAGACCTGACGCGTCACCGTCGACCGAAGCCGAGGAAGGTTGCTATGCGATGCAGGAACAATTCGTCATGGCAGCGTGACTCAATCCAAATCGCTTCCGGGAATCCCGCGGCGGTTCATTGGTATGGTCGGATAAGTGCTTGAAAAAAATGGTGGGCGCGACAGGGATTGAACCTGTGACCCCTGCCGTGTGAAGGCAGTGCTCTCCCGCTGAGCTACGCGCCCGTGCCGTTTCCGGCCGCAGATTTACGTTCCGGCTGTTCAGGTGTCAAGCGACCCGATGGAAATCAGTGGAGGCCCAGGCGCAGCAGCGCCTCGGGAACCCGGTCGAACCTGTCGATCAGGATATCGGCGCCCAGGTCTTCCGCCGGAATACGGCGGTATCCGTACGCGACGGCGATCACCGGCACGGCGGCATTCAAGGCGACCTGAACGTCATTCTGACTGTCGCCGATCATCACCGCATGTTCGGGATCGGCCTGCATCATCGCGATCGTGCCGAGCAGGTGGCCGGGGCTGGGCTTTCGCATGGCAAACGTGTCCCCGCCGGTCACCGCCGAAAAATAACCGCTTAGCCCGAATGCGTCGAGCACGGCCATGGCGGGTTCCGCGGGTTTATTGGTGCAGACCGCCATTTGATGCCCGGTCTCGCGCAGCCTTTCCAGTGTTTCGAGCACGCCAGGGTACAGCGTTGTCAGGGTCACGGTGTCGCGGCTGTAATATTCCCGAAACCGGGACACGGCGTCGTCGGGATCCGGGGCGGGGCCGCCGCTGGCCTCGAAACCGCGCGCCACCAGCGCGGCGACGCCGTCGCCGATCATCCGGGTCACCTGTTCGAGGGTCACGTCGGGGCGTCCCGCGTCGTTCAGCGTGCGGTTCAATGCTGCATGCAGGTCAGGCGCGCTATGGACCAGGGTGCCGTCGAGATCGAAAACAAGTGTCTTCGCCCTGGCGCTCATGGCGCGTTTCGCGTATCGCCGAGCAGCGCCCGTTTCAGACGCGCCGCCGACATCTGTTCGATATGGCGGCGGGTCTCGGCGCCGAATTTCTGCGTCGCCATGTCGAGATAGCGTTTGGCGGCGTAATATTCGTGAAAGGCGTCGTCGCGGAAACGCAGGACATCCGCGGCGGATATGTTTTCCGTAGGCAACGGGCGGCAATCGAAACTGTGCTGCGAATAGCCGTTCCAGGATTCCGGCAGGTCCCAGCCCTTCGCGACAGCCATCGTATAGAGCGGCGACCCCGGATAGGCCATGGCGGAATAGAAATTGGCGAATTCGCAATTAAGCTCCATCGCCAGGTCGAGCGTTTGGCGCATCGTTTCATGATCGTCGTCGGGCAGGCCAAAAATGTAATTGCCGATAACGCTGATTCCGGCGCGCTGGATCAGCCGGACGACTTCACGGATGTCATCCTGTCCGAAGGATTTCTCGGCGCCGTCGCGAACATGGGCGCTGCCCGATTCAATGCCCAGCGCCAGCCAGCGCAGGCCGGCGCGGCGCAGCAGGTCGAGCCGCTCAGGCCTGACCGTATCGATCCGGGCATAAGCCCAGATATTGAGATCCGGCGCATAAGATTTCGCTGCCAGGCCTTCACAGATTTCGGTGACATGCCGGTCGTTCAAAACGAACATCTCATCAATGATCTTGAAGGTCTTCACGCCGTACTCGCGATAGAGCACGTCAATTTCCGCGACCACGGCCGCCGGACTGCGCATGCGGTAGCGATTGGCGCCGAATGGCGCGTTGATGCAGCAGAAATTGCACCGGAACGGACAGCCGAGCGAAGTGTAGATCGAGGCGTAAGGCTGGCGCGCGCCAAGGTCGCCGAAACATTGCCAGTTATGCGCCCGGTATTGGGGCATTGGCAGAAGATGCCACGCATTGCCATGCAGATCGCCGTCCATATCCGTGATCAGCGGCGCCGCCGGATTGTTGCGGATTATGTCTCCATCCCGCCAGACGAGACCTTCGACGCGGGCGAAGTCGAGGTCGACGCGCCCGAGCGTTTCCAGCAATTGATGCACCGTAACCGGCCCTTCGCCATTGCAGGCGAAATCGACGGCTTCTTCCGCCAGCGTGCGTTCCGGCAGGGCCGAAACATGACCGCCGGCAATGAGGATCGGCTGATCGGGCGTTATGGCCTTGATGGCGGTGCAGGCTTCGCCGGCTGCCGCCATCTGCTGGGTCGACGCGGATGGCTGGTGCCCGAAGACGATCATGCCGACCAGGCGCGGGGCGCGGGCCGCGACCGCCGCCGCGAGGGCATCGACGCCGAGGCCCAGGGCTTCGGAATCGAGTATTTCGACGGAATGGCCGCGGTCGAGGGCGTAGCCCGCGATCAGCCGGCACCAGAGCGGCGGCTCAATGGCCGTCAGGTCGCCGCCAAGCTGCTGGTACACTTTTTCCCGTCCGCCCGGGTTGACGAGCAACAGGTCTGGGGGCTCAGCCATTTTATTGGTCCGGTCCGGTCAGCTGACGACACCGCGCCCGGGTTCGGTGAGTTTGCAGACGAGCCAGTCAGGCTTGATCGGATTGTTGAACCAGGGTTCGGCCCAGCCCTGTTCGATACAACTGCGGATCGTGCGCTCCTTGATCCTTTGGCCATCCGCGTCGAACAGCGGCAGCTTGCCGCCGGCCTGATCCAGGCCACACCGAAGCCAGGCGCGTTGTGCCGCTGTCGGCTTGCGTTCGATTTCGTCCTGCTGCGCGGCCTGTGACTGGCTGGTGGAATCGGATTTTCTGGCCATGGGTTCGTTCCGGATCGAATTCAGCAACGCCGCTATATTGCAGGGTGGATGTGCTATCCTACGGCAGGTCGGCGTCAAAGGCCAACATGGCAATATCCAAGAAGGGGAAGAATGTCCGCATTTTTCGTTTACATAACCGCCAGCGACAAGGCCGAGGCATTGCAAATCGCACGTGCGCTCGTGGATTCACGATACGCTGCCTGCGCAAACGTGTGCGAGAAAGTCACGTCAGTCTACCGTTGGGAGGGCCAGTTGCGGGAAGATACGGAATCCGTTCTGATCGTCAAAACCCGCGCGGAACTGCTTAGCCCGCTGATTGAAAAGGTTAACACGATGCACAGTTACGACTGTCCGTGCATCGTGGCATTGCCGATCCATGACGGAAACCCGGAATTCCTGGACTGGATTGAGACAGAGACGCGGGATGTTGGAGCGTGACGGGGGAAAATACACGCAGTACGGGCTGACGGACGCCTAATCGCCGGCGAAAATCGCTGAACGGATGGAGATCGCGGGTGTTGCCAAGGCGGCGCGCTGCCCCTGGCGAAACTGTTCATGCTGGCGCCTTTTGGCCTGGGCAGACGGCAGGGTATGGCGCAACTGCTGCGGAACAGGACCGTCGTCTGCGTTGCGAATTTCATTGGCGCTTTGGTGCGGCGGGGCCGGTGACGCTGGCAGGGCATTTTTCCCTTGGTGACGGCGCGGTTGGCGAAACAGCGGCGAAGATTGCCGCCGGGAAGGTCGCGATACCATACGCGCGGAAGCGTTCCGCGGTGCCTTGTGCAATGCGCTTGTCGGTCCGGCATTATGGCTGTCGATGGCGGCAAATTCCGCGAAACAGGTGACCCCGATCTGCGCGGTACTATTTACTGGTACCGATGCGATGCCCATAATTGGCGCTTGTATGGGGCGGACGCTGGCATGGTGTCCTCTCACTGAGGAAAAAGGTCAATGAGTTCCGCGCGCCTGTCGCTTTTGTTTTCCAGTATCGGCCATTTCTACGTCCATATGTTCATGGCGTTTTTCGCAATCGCCGTGGTGACGATGGCTGAAGAATCGTTATGGCAGATGCCGTATGAGGAACTGCTGCGCCTCTGGACGCTTGGCGCCCTCATGTTGGGGCTGGGCGCCATTCCGGCCGGCCGGCTGGGCGACCGGTGGAGCGCACCGGGGATGATGGCGGTGTTCTTTCTGGGGCTCGGCGCATCGTCCATCCTGACCGGCATTGCAGACGGACCCGTCTTCATTACCATAACCCTGGCGGGGCTGGGATTATTCGCGTCGATCTATCATCCCGTGGGGATACCCTGGATGATCCGCGGCGCCGGGCCGGGGAAGGTGGGTAAAACCCTCGCCGTCAACGGAATCTTCGGTAGCTTCGGCACGGCTGCCGCGGGACTTGTGGCGGGGGCCCTGATCGACCTGTCCGGATGGCGCGCGACATTTATCCTGCCGGGAATTGTGAGCGTCCTGACGGGCGCCGTAATGCTCTGGTTCATTATTGCGCACCGGATCTCCGACACGGGAACAGCCGCTAAAAAGAGCCACATTTCCAGCCGGGGGGAACTGATCCGCGTCTTCCTGCTGCTGCTCATTTCGATGTTCATCGGCGGCGTGATCTATCACGTCATGCAGACGGCGCTGCCGAAACTCTTCACGGAACAGCTTTCCGGCGTGCTGGGTGACGGCGCCATGGGAGTCGGCGCGGTATTCGCCTTCGTCTTTTTTCTCGGCGGCATCATGCAGGTTGTCGGCGGAATTCTGGCGGACAGATTCCCGCTGAAACTTGTTTATGTCTCCTGCTGGTTCCTGCAGATTATCGTCATGGCCGGCCTGGCCGCCAGTGCGGGATTCGGGATTGTCGGGTTTGCGGCGCTCGCGATCATGGTGAATGTCGCGGCGCTGCCGGCAGAGAACATGATGCTGGCGCATTACACGCCGACAAAACAGCACGGGCTCGCCTTCGGGATCAAGTTCGTGCTGGCGTTTGTCGCGGCGCCCGTGTCGATCGAACTGGTCGCCTTGGTGAAGGGCGCGACCGGCGGATTCGTCTGGCTGTTTGCGGGCATCGCCATGGCGGCGGCATGTGTCTTCGTTCTGTTGCTGGCGTTGCCGCCGAACCGCGTCCGCAGCGCCGTCATTCCCGCGGAGTAATGCCATGTTCCGGATAGAGCGCATCGACCATTTTGTCATTCCCTGCAGCAATATAGAGACGATCTGCGATTTCTACGTCCGGGTATTGAACATGCGGCGGATCGAGTTCGGCAATGGCAGGCTGGCGCTGGGATTCGGGCAGCAGAAAATCAACCTGCAGCCGGCTGGCTGGGAGGAGGCGCGCCGCGCCGTGAATCATATCCAGGGCACAGCCGATTTCTGCCTGATTACGGAAACGCCGGTCGCCGAGGTGATAGCCCATTTGAAGGCCTGCGGCGTCGCCATCGAAGAAGGCCCGACCCCCCGCAGCGGGGCAATCGGGCCTATCAATTCGGTTTATTTCCGCGACCCCGACGGCAATCTCGTCGAAGTCTCCAACTACGACTGACGGTTATTTCCCCCGATCTCGATCATGCGTTCGACGGAGCGCCTGGCGCGGGCGGCGATCACCGGATCGATTTCGACCCGCGGCTGGAGCGTTTGAAGCGAGGTCAGGATATTGTCCAGTGTGATCCGCTTCATATGCGGGCACAGGTTGCAGGGACGGATAAACTCGACACCGGGGTTGGCGGTTGAGACATTGTCGCTCATTGAGCATTCCGTAACCATTAGCACGCGTTTCGGCTGTTCGCGGGTGACGAAATCCTGCATACCCTTGGTCGAACCCACATAGTCCGCGGCATCCAGTACGTCCGGCGGGCATTCGGGGTGGGCGATGACCTGCAATCCCTCAAAATCCTTGCGATAGGCATCGATCTCGGCCCCGGTAAAGCGCTCATGGACCTCGCAGTGCCCTTTCCAGGGAATGATTTCGACACCTGTCTGTCTGGCCACATGCATGGCGAGATATTCGTCGGGCAGGAAGATCACCTTGTCGACGCCCAAAGACTCGACCACTTCGACGGCGTTGCCGGATGTGCAGCATATATCCGTTTCAGCTTTTACTTCCGCCGTCGTATTGACGTAGCTGACAACGGGTGCGCCAGGATGCTTCTCGCGCATGGCGCGGACATCGGCCCCGGTAATCGAAGCCGCCAGCGAACAACCGGCCCCGAGGTCGGGAATCAGGACTATCTTTTCAGGGTTCAGCAGCTTGGTGGTTTCCGCCATGAAATGCACGCCGGCCATGACGATAATATCCGCTTCGACATCCGCGCCCTTGCGCGCCAGGGCAAGCGAGTCACCGACGAAATCCGATACGCAATGATAGATTTCGGGTGTCTGGTAATTATGTGCCAGCACGATGGCATTGCGTTCTTTCTTCAATGCGTTTATCGCGGCGATCTGCGGCGCAAAAACCGGCCATTCGATTTCCGGGATGACCCGTTCGACCCTGGTGTATAAATGCGCCGTTTGTGCGGCGATTTCCGGTGTATAGGCAAGTGAGGTCGACATCGCTTCCGTCCTTTTCTGGTAGCGATTGGTTTTAATCTGTCTGAACTTATTTATGCTCTTTCAGACTAAATTTAAATACTCTATTTGAGTATATATAAAATTTCTATTCCTCCGGGACAATAGGGGCCCTGGACCCCGGTAAACGGATCGGAAAAATCTAGCTGGCGGAACGGGTTGGGATGCCGACACCTGGCGCCGGCCTTTCCCGAAGGACATCCCGGCGGAATTGGAACAGTTCCGCGGGACGACCGGCGCCTTGCCGGTCGAACTTACCGGTCGCGACGACAAGCCGGTTGTTGACCACCAGACGCCGGAAATTCTGCTTGTGGAGACTGAGTCCGGCGAGGCTTTCCGCGACGCGCTGCAGTTGCAGCAGGGTGAATTTTTCGGGAAGCAATTCGAACACCACCGGCCGGTAACGCAGTTTGCCCCGAATCCGGCCAAGCGCCGTGGCCATCATGCGGCGATGGTCCAGTGCAGCCATCATTCCTGTTGAGGCACATTCCATCGGACGGGACTCAGGATCGCGAAGCAAACCCCCTTGTTCCGACATCCGGGCGTGATGATCCCTGTCAGCTTCACCAACCAACCCGGCCTCATACAGAATTTCATATCGTTCGAGGACGAGTTTGGAATCCCAGCCGGCCTCCACGGCGCCAAAGGCAATGGATACCCGTTCCTTCCGGATAAATTTTTCACTTTCGGTTAGCGCCGCCTCGACCCATTTTTCCAGCGCGGGAATAATGATGCTGTCGATTATACCGGGACGTCCGCCCCGCCAATCCTCCCAGGGAAAAAAGTCGTAACAGTCCAGCCATTCGGCGTCGCCGGGGGGCGGGGCTTCGCGGATAAGCGCCAGATAGCCGACGGAGACAACCCGCGGCCCGCCGGCCAGTTCCCGGGGATCGCGGTATCGATCCCCGAACGTATATAACTGTTCGACATAGCCGATGGGCAGCCCGGTCTGATCTTCGACCCAGCCACGCAGGGCGATTTCAAGGGTCCGGTGATGGCTGGGCTCAAACGGGCCATAGGGCAGGGCAGGGCCGGATCCTTCCGGCAGGTGGTCGCCATGGGGCGTGACGAGAAATCGCGGCACCTCCGCCGTCACCGCAAGGATGACAGCGTTGAGCAGGATCAGGGTGTTGGAAGAAGAATTGCTCATGCGGATACGGGACTGGTTGCCGCGGCCCTGGCAAGCGCCTGATCCAGGTCGGCGATGATGTCGTCCACGGTTTCGATGCCGATCGACAGGCGAATGGCATCGGCGCTGGCGCCCGAGGCGGTGAGTTGCGCATCCGTCAGTTGTCTGTGGGTGGTAGATGCCGGGTGAATGATCAGGGATCGGGCATCGCCGATATTCGCCAGATGACTGAACAGTTCGACATGCTCCACCAGTCGGACACAGGCATCATAGCCGCCCGAGAGACCGAAGGTCATGACGGCGCCGGCGCCTTTGGGCAGGTAGCGCTGTGCGAGGGCATGGTATTTGTCGGTAGCCAGTCCGGCATAGGAAACCCAGGTGACGGATGGATGCGTGACCAGGTATTGCGCGACCGCCAATGCGTTGGCGCAATGACGGTCCATGCGCAAGGGCAGGGTTTCAATGCCCAGCAGGGTCAGGAAGGCGTTCATGGGCGCCTGACTGGCGCCAAGGTCCCGCAAACCGACCGCATGGCCGTAAATCGTGTAGCACAATGCGCCAAAGGTTTCGGCAAAGACCAGGCCATGATATTCCGGCGCGGGCTTTGACAGGCTTGGGAATCTGTCATTTTGCAGCCAGTCGAACCTGCCGGAATCGATGACGACCCCGCCAATCGCGGTGCCATTGCCTGCGAGAAACTTGGTTGTCGAATGCACGACGATATCCGCGCCATGGTCGAACGGGCGACATAGATATGGTGTCGCCAGTGTATTGTCGACGATGAGAGGGATACCTGATTCATGCGCGATATCGGCGATGGCGCGGATATCGGTTACCACCCCGCCCGGATTAGCCAGACTCTCGATGAAAACGGCTCGGGTGCGCCCGGTAATGGCGGTGCGGAAATTTTCCGGATCGTCGGGATCGACAAAAAGGGCATTCCAGCCGAATTTCCTGTAGCTGTGTCCCATCTGATTGATCGAGCCGCCATACAACTTGTTCGCCGCCACGATCTCGTCGCCCGGCGACATCAGCGGGAATAGCGCAAGAATTTGCGCCGCATGGCCGGACGCGGTCGCGGTGCCGCCGATCCCGTCTTCCAGCGCGGCGCAGCGTTCCTCCAATGCGGCGACCGTAGGATTGGTCAATCGCGAATAAATAAATCCGGGGGTCTGCAGATTGAACAGGGAGGCCGCGTGTTCGGCATCGTCGAAGACGAAGGACGCGGTCTGATAGATGGGCGTTTGCCGCGCGCCCGTGGCCCGGTCAGGTGTGCCGCCCGCATGGACCGCAAGGGTTTCGAAGCCCGGCTCCCGTTTCTTCATGGCCGGTTCACCGTTTTTGCCGCTTGCTGGAAATAATCCTGGAATTGAACCCGTTCCAGGCCAACTCGCCGTGCAAGCGCGAATATTCGACTTTCGGGCAACGGTCCATGATAACCCGGAGACCCGCATCTTCCGCCCTTTGCGCGGCTGCTTCATTGCGCACGGAAAACTGCATCCAGACGATTTTCGCACCGATGGTGATGGCGTCGTCCGTGACTGTCCCCGCAGCTTCGGAATTGCGGAAGATGTCAACCATATCGACCGGTACGGATATATCCGACAGGGAGGCTACGACGGTTTCGCCCAGCAGGTCTTCGCCCGCGGAACCCGGGTTGACCGGAATAACGCGAAAGCCTTTCGACTGCATGTATTTCATCACAAAGTAACTGGGGCGCTTCCAGTTCGTGCTGGCGCCGACCATGGCGATGGTCTGCGTGTCGCGGAGAATGTCCCGGATGTAGTCGTCGGAATAGCTGTCATGCTGCATCGTCTACCGTCCGCGCCAGACTGGCGGGCGCTTTTCGAGAAATGCGGAAATGCCTTCGTCGGAATCCTCTGCCAGCATATTGCGGACCATGACATCGCCCGCGTAAATATAAGCGTCTTCCGCGGTCATTTCGATCTGCCGGTAAAACGCTTCCTTGCCGATGGCCAGGGTGAGCGGCGACCTGGCCCGTATTGAATCCGTTATCTCCTGTATCGTGGAATCAAGAAGATTGGCGGAAACCACCCGGTTGACGAGGCCGATTTCCCGCGCCCGGGTTGCCGTGACCGGTTCACCGAGCAGCAGCATCTCCATCGCTTCCTTGCGGCCGATATTGCGGCTCAGCGCAACCATGGGCGTCGAACAGAACAACCCGATATGGACGCCGGGGGTTGCGAAGCGTGCTTCCGTCGCCGCAACGGCAAGGTCGCAGGTCGCGACAAGCTGGCAACCCGCCGCGCTGGCGATGCCCTGGACCCGCGCGATTACCGGTTTCGGGCACCGCATGATCGCCAGCATGACCGCTACACATGCCTCAAGCGTCGCTTCGTAATAGGCCCGATTGGGATTTTCCCGTATCTGGCGCAGGTCGTGCCCGGCGCAGAACCCGGTTCCGTTGGCGGCAAGAACTACCGCGCGGATGGAGGGGCTCTTCGAAATATCGGCGAATTCGTGCCGCAGGGAAGCCATCAGTTCAAGCGAAAGGGCATTGCGGGTTTCCGGCCGGTTCAGGGTCAGCCTTGCGATCCCGTCTCTGTCGTCGCGCAACAGGACCGGGAGCCCGGTTTCTGCAAGGGGGGAAGGCGCGGAACTTTTCATGATGACGAATTTTACCCGGATTACAGATTGTTCGATAGAGGTTTGAATGTAGTTGCAGAGGTAGCCTGTCCGCAAGAAACAATGGAATTTCCGGCGCATCAGGCTCCTGCGACGGCTTTTCCCGCAGCACCTGTTCGGTCATTCGCGCCTTGCCGGTTTTCACGGCGCGGTCCCGGTCGAGAGGGGATGCAGACAATCATGCCGAAATCCCATAAGGCCATTATTTTATGGACTTAATTTAACGGTATTATAATACCGTTAAATAACTATATGATTTAGTGATATTAATTCATGATTATTCTTATTGACTGTCCAATCGTTTCTGACATACTCCGCGCCCGTTCGCGACGGATGTCATGAAGGACAACTTGAATGGTCCCGGTAGTGGCGCGGATCGCAGTCAGAGGAAAATCGAGGCCATGAAAACATATTCAATGAAGCCTGCCGACGTGCAGAAAAAATGGCTTGTCGTCGATGCCGACGGGGTCGTTCTGGGCCGCATGGCGGCGGAGATTGCCAAAATCCTGCGCGGCAAACACCGTCCGTACTTCACTCCCCATGTGGATTGCGGCGACAATGTCATCGTGATCAATGCCGAAAAAGTGCATCTCACGGGCAAGAAGCTTTCGGACAAGGTTTACTACCGGCATACCGGTTATCCCGGCGGCATCAAATCCCGGACTGCCGGCGATATCCTGTCGGGCAAGCAGCCGGAGAACGTTATTCTCAAGGCCGTGGAAAGAATGCTGCCGAAGAACAAGCTGGCGCGCCAGCAAATGTCCAACTTGCGCGTATACGCCGGCGGCGAGCATCCGCACGAAGCGCAGAATCCGGAAATCCTGGACGTGGCGTCGATGAATGAAAAGAACAAGCGGAGTGCATGACAATGGCTGAACAGAACGATAAGGGCACGGGCGGCGCCGAACGGCGACCCGAATCGATACGCAGTCTTGCGGATCTCGGCGCCGCGACGGGCGTTGCCCCGACGGACGAGCCGGCAGCCGTATCCGCCGATACGGCAGATCCCATCGAAGCGCGGGTCGATGCGCAGGGACGGTCCTATGCGACGGGCAAGCGTAAAAATGCGGTGGCGCGGGTTTGGATCAAACCGGGCGCGGGGCGCATCGTTGTCAATGGCCGCACGATCGAAACCTATTTTGCGCGGCCGGTCCTGCGGATGATGATCAACCAGCCCTTTTCGGCGGTAAATCGCGACGGGCAGTATGACGTAATGTGTACGGTGACCGGCGGCGGGCTATCAGGTCAGGCCGGCGCTGTTCGCCATGGAATCAGCAAGGCGCTGACGGTGTTCGAGCCGGGATTGCGCCCGACCCTGAAGGCGGGCGGCTTCCTGACACGCGACTCGCGCGTTGTTGAGCGCAAGAAGTATGGCCGGGCGAAAGCGCGACGTAGCTTCCAGTTCTCCAAACGTTAATCCCGGGGTTTCGGGTCGTTGTTCAGATCGGGCGCCTCTTCGGGGCGTCCGATTTTTTTTATGGAGGGTATCGAAATGGTATCGACGGTTTTCATCGACGGTGAAGTGGGAACGACAGGGCTGCAGATTCACGCGCGGCTCAAGGATCGCAGCGATATCAAACTGCTGCATCTTTCGGAATCGGAACGGAAGGATTCCGCCCGACGTCGCGAAGCGCTCAATGATGCCGACCTGTCCATACTTTGTCTTCCCGACCCTGCGGCGCGCGAAGCGGTTGCCCTGGTCGACAATCCGAACGCCCGGCTGATTGATGCCAGCACGGCGCATCGTGTGGCGGATGACTGGATCTTCGGCTTCTCTGAACATTCGGAGAAACAACGCGCGGCGATTGCGGCCGCCAGGCGGGTCAGCAATCCCGGATGTTATGCCGTGACCAGCATCGCGATGCTGCACCCGCTGGTTTCAAGCGGAATACTGGCCGCGGATACACCGATTACGATCAATGCCGTATCCGGTTACAGCGGCGGCGGCAAGGGCATGATTGCCTCTTACGAGGATTCGACAGCCGCGAATTACACAACCGCGCCCTTCAATGTTTACGGGCTGACGCTGGAACACAAGCATGTACCGGAAATCCAGCGGTATTCCGGGCTGACGAAGCGTCCGCTCTTCGTGCCGAGCGTGGGGCGTTACCGTCAGGGCATGATCGTGCAGGTGCCGCTGCAATTATGGGCGCTGGCGAACAGACCGACCCCGTCGGATATTCACCGGACGCTGACAGCGCATTATGCCGGTTGCCGGTTTGTATCGGTGGTTCCCCTGGCGGAAAGCGCGAAGATGACCGGGTTGGAACCGGAAGGCCTGAACGATACCAATCTGCTTCGCCTGCATGTCTTCGGCAACGAAGGTTGCGAGCAGGCGGTCGTGATGGGGCTCATCGACAATCTCGGCAAGGGCGCGTCGGGCATGGCCGTGCAGAACATGAACATCATGCTCGGTCTGCCGGAAGATACCGGTCTCGTCTGAACGTGATGGTCAGTCGGCGGCGTCCGCCCCGGCGGCGCTGCTGATTCTGGCGGCACAGTATTTGAACTCGGGAATCTTGCCGAACGGATCCAGTTGCGGATTGGTCAGGACGTTTGCCGGGGCTTCCGCGTAGCAGAAGGGCACGAAGATCATGCCTTCCGGTATCGCGCCGTCGACACGCGCCTTCAGTTCGATCGCGCCGCGCCGTGTTTCAACGCGGATCATGTCTCCCGCCTTCAGGCCCAGACGGAACAGGTCACGGGAAGACAACTGCGCGACGGCTTCCGGCTCCAGGTGGTCCAGGATCTGGCTGCGCCTGGTCATTGCCCCGGTATGCCAGTGTTCGAGTTGCCGTCCCGTGCTCAGCACCATGGGGAATTCGTCGTCGGGCACTTCGCCCGGCGGGATGATGCTGGCGGGCACCAGTCTGCCGCGGCCGTCTGCGGTCGGGAAGCCATCGCCAAAGACGATTTCGTTGCCGGGAACATCCGGTCCGTCGACGGGGTAGGTGACGGCGCTTTCGCGTTCCAGCCTTTCCCAGGTGATATTGTCCAGCGAGCCCATGACCAGCTTCATTTCGGCAAAGACTTCACGGGGGTGGCTGTAGTTCCAGTCGAGCCCGATATGACGGGCGACTTCCTGCACGATCCACCAATCCGCCCGGGCCTCCCCCGGCAGGTCCAGGGCGCGACGACCCATCTGCACCTGGCGGTTTGTATTGGTCACGGTGCCGTCTTTCTCCGGCCAGGCCGATGCGGGCAGAACGACATCGGCATGGAAGGCGGTTTCCGTCAGGAAGAGGTCCTGGACAACCAGGCATTCCAGCTTCGCGAGTGCGGCCCGGGCATGGTCCGCATCGGGGTCGGACATCGCGGGGTTTTCGCCCATGATATACATGCCCTTGATCACGTCGTTATGGACCGCATCCATGATTTCGACCACGGTCAGGCCGCGGTTGGGGTCCAGTGGCGTGCCCCAGGCATCCTCGAACCGTTTGCGCACATCTTCCAAGCCGACCGGCTGGTAATCGGGATACATGATCGGGATCAGCCCGGCATCGGAAGCGCCCTGAACATTATTCTGGCCCCGTAGCGGATGCAGGCCGGTACCGGGCCGTCCGACCTGCCCGGTAATCAGCGACAGGGCGATCAGGCAACGCGCATTGTCCGTGCCATGGATGTGCTGCGAAATGCCCATACCCCAGAAAATGATCGCCGATTCCGCGCGCGCATAAGTGCGTGCGACCGTCCGCAGGGTTTCCGCGTCAACACCGCAGATTTCCGACATCGCCTCGGGGGTGAAGTCGACGATATGGGCCTTGAGCTGTTCGAATCCTTCCGTCTGGGATTCCACATACTGCCGGTCGTATAGCTCTTCGGTGATGATCACGTTCAGCAGGGCGTTCAGCATCGCGACATCCGACCCCGGCTTGAACTGCAACATATGCGTTGCCTGTTTCCGCAATGCCTGGCCGCGAGGGTCCATGACGATAAGCTTCGCGCCGCGTTTGGCGGCCTGTTTGAAGAATGTTGCGGCCACGGGGTGATTTTCCGTCGGATTGGCGCCGATGACAATGATGACCTCGGAATCCTCGCACGCGGTAAACGGCGCAGTCACCGCGCCGGAGCCGATGCCTTCGATCAGGGCCGCGACCGACGAGGCATGGCACAGCCGGGTGCAGTGATCGACATTGTTGGTGCCAAAACCGGTCCGGATCAGTTTCTGGAACAGGTAAGCTTCCTCGTTGGAGCCCTTCGCGGAACCGAAACCGGCCATGGCGCTGGGGCCGTCGCGGTCGAGGATCGTCCGCAGTCCGGAACCGGCCCGTTCAAGCGCCTCGTCCCAGGTCGCCTCGCGGAAATGCGTCCACGGATTGGCCGGATCGATATCCATATCGGCGGATTTGGGCGCGTCGTCGCGGCGGATCATCGGTTTGGTCAGGCGGTGGGGGTGTTTCACGTAGTCGAAGCCGAACCGCCCCTTCACGCATAGCCTGTTTTCGTTTGCCGGACCCGTACGGCCCTGCACGGCGACAATTTCGTTGCCTTTGATCTGATAGGTGAGCTGGCAGCCGACGCCGCAATAGGGGCAGACGCTATCGACTTCGCGCAACGCATCCGTCCTGCCGACGCCATTTTCATCGAGCAGCGCGGATTCCATCAGCGCGCCGGTCGGGCAGGCCTGCACACATTCGCCGCAGGCGACACAGGTGCTGTTGCCCATGGGATCGTCAAAGTCGAACACGACCTTGCTGCCATGGCCGCGATAGGCCATGCCGATAACATCGTTCACCTGGACCTCACGGCAGGCGCGGACGCAGAGATTGCAATGGATGCAGGCGTCCAGATTGACGGCCATCGCCATATGGCTTGAATCGGGAGCGACCCGCCCGTGGGCGGGCAGGCGGCTGTCGGCCACCTCGACCTTGTCCGCCCAGTTCCAGAACTTGGATTGCCGGTCATGCGCCACCTCGCGGGCCGGTTGGTCCGCAACGAGCATTTCGAAAACCATCTTGCGGGCGTTCCTGGCCCTGTCGGAGGCCGTATTGACCTTCATGCCATCCGTCGGCGTCCGTATGCACGACGGCGCGAGCACCCGTTCGCCCTCGATTTCCACCATGCAGGCGCGACAGTTGCCGTCGGCGCGATAGCCCGGTTCCGGCGTATAGCACAGATGTGGAATTTCAATGCCAAGACGTTGCGAAACCTGCCAGATCGTTTCGCCCGGCTGCGCTTCGACAGTCGCGTCATTGAGCGTAAAGGTAACGGCGTCACTCATATCACTTCCTCGGGGAAATGCTTCAGGACAGAAAACACGGGGTTCGCGGCGGCCTGGCCCAGGCCGCAGATCGAGGCATCCGCCATGGCGCGGCCGACTTCATTCAGCAGCCCCGCATCCCACTTCGGATTATTCATCAGGGCCACGACCTTTTCGGTACCGACGCGGCACGGCGTGCATTGTCCGCAGCTTTCATCTTCAAAGAACCGCATCAGGTTTCGCGCCACATCACCCATATTGTCCTTGTCGGACAGGATGACAACCGCATGCGAACCGACGAAGCAGCCTTCGGATTCCAGCTTGCCGAATTCGAGTGGCAGGTCACCCTTTGCCGCGGGCAGTATACCGCCTGAGGCGCCGCCGGGCAGGTAGGCCTTGAACGTATGCCCTTCCGCCATGCCGCCGCAATATTCGTCGATCAGTTCGCGAACGGTAATGCCCGCCGGCGCCAGCTTCACGCCCGGCTGCGCGACCCTGCCGGAAACCGAAAAGCTGCGCATGCCTTTGCCGCCGTTGCGGCCGTGGTCGGCAAACCAGCCAGGCCCCTTTTCCAGGATATCCCGAATCCAGAACAGGGTTTCGATATTGTTGACCAGTGTCGGACGGCCGAAAAGGCCGACCTGCGCGACATAGGGCGGGCGATGGCGGGGAAGGCCGCGCTTGCCTTCGATACTTTCGATCATCGCGGATTCTTCGCCGCAGATATAGGCGCCTGCGCCACGGCGAAGTTCAACGAAGCCCTCGGGCGCCAGGCCGGCGGCGGCCAGTTTCGGCAACTCCGCCAAAAGCAGTGCGCGGATCTGCGGATATTCGTCGCGCAGATAGATGTAGCTTCGATCCGCTTCGACAGCCCAGGCCGCGATGAGCATGCCTTCCAGAAATCGGTGCGGGTCCGTTTCCAGGTAGTGGCGGTCCTTGAAGGTGCCTGGCTCGCCTTCGTCGCCATTTACGGTGAGATAGCGCGGTTTCGCGCCGGCGCGGACAAACTGCCATTTGCGTCCGGTTGGGAATCCGGCGCCGCCCATACCCCGCAGACCTGAATCGTCCATTGTTGCCAGAACACTTTCGACGGTACGCTGCCCGTCCAGACAGGCCCGCAGCAGGGCGTATCCGCCGTCGGCGCAATAGGCTTCGAAATTGCGATACGCCGGCATAGCGGGATGAAAATGGCGGGCGGTTACGACCGCGTCGACCGATTCAGGCGTTGCATTGACAACATGGTTGTGACCGACTTCCGCGACCGGGGCGCTGTCGCAACGCCCCATGCACGGCGCGGGGACAACCCGGACCGACCCGGCGTATTTATCGCCAAGCGTCTCGAGAAGCGCCTGCGCGCCCAACAATTCACAGGTCAGGCTGTCGCAAACCCGGATGGTGATTTCCGAGGGCCGCGTTTCGTCATCCTGTACGATATCGAAATGCGCGTAAAAAGACGCAACCTCATACACTTCGGCCATCGGCAGGTTCATCTCGCTGGCCAGCGCGACGAGATGGGCCGAGGGCAGACAGCCCTGCGAATCCTGGATCAGGTGCAGGTATTCGATGAGGAGGTCGCGGTCCCGTGGTCGTCCCGCGAGCAGCGATCGAACTTCGTCCTGCACCGCGGGATCGACCTGCCGGCCTTTCGGGTGCAATCTGGTTTTACCGCGACCGCGCCCGGGATGTTGCCGTTTTCTTATTGTTGATACCGTATCTGTCATCATACTCCGCCTGTTTACTGATCTAGAGGGGAAACAGGCTTAGAACAGGCCTTCTATATCGCCATTGTCGTTCACATAGATACTGTTCGCGGCGGGGACGCGCGGCAAACCGGGCATTGTCATGATCGATCCGCAGATCGCGACCAGGAATTCGGCCCCGGCGGAAAGCCGTACCTCGCGGACGGGAACGGTGAACCCGGACGGCGCGCCTTTCAGGTCCGGATTGGACGAGAAACTGTACTGCGTCTTCGCCATACAGACCGGGAAGTTGCCGTAACCTTCCTTTTCATACTGCGCAATCTGGTTCAGTACCGCGGAATCAGCCGTTGCGTCATCGGCGCCGTAAATATCCTTCACAATTGTGCGGATCTTCTCCCACAGCGGCAGTTCCGCGCTGTACAGGGGCTTGAAACTGGCTGAACCGCCTTCGGCAATCTCGGCAACTTTGGCGGCGATCGCTTCCGTACCCTTGCCACCGTCGGCCCAGTGGGAGTTCACGAAACACTCGACGCCCAGCGACTTGCAGTACTCCATGACGACGTCCATTTCCGCGTCCGTATCGGCGATGAACTGGTTGATGCCGACAATCGCGGGAACACCGAACTTCTGAACGTTGCTCACATGCCGGCCAAGATTTTCCAGACCTTTGCGGACCGCGTCGGTATTTTCGGTGTTGAGGTCCGCCCGGGCAACGCCGCCATGCATCTTCAGGGCGCGAACGGTCGCCACGATGACGGCCGCCGCCGGCTTCAGGCCCGCCTTGCGGCATTTGATATCGAAAAACTTTTCGGCCCCAAGGTCGGCGCCGAAACCGGCTTCGGTGACGACGTAGTCCGCCAGTTTCAGGGCGGTCGTGGTTGCCAGGACCGTATTGCAGCCATGGGCGATATTCGCGAACGGACCGCCATGGATAAAGGCCGGATTGTTTTCCAGCGTTTGCACCAGGTTCGGCATCAGCGCGTCTTTGAGCAGCGTCGTCATCGGACCCTGTCCATGCACGTCTTTGGCGAATATCGGCTTCCGGTCGCCGGTGTATCCGATGACGATCCTGGACAGCCGCTCCTGCAGATCCTTCAGGTTCAGGGCGAGACAGAAGATGGCCATGACTTCGGATGCGACGGTGATGTCGAAACCGGTCTGGCGCGGGAAACCGTTGGCGACCCCACCCAGCGAGGTGACAACGTCACGCAGCGCGCGCTCGTTCATATCCATGACGCGCCGCCATGTGATGCGCCGTGCGTCGATGCCCAGTTCGTTGCCCCAATAGATGTGGTTGTCAATCAGCGCCGACAGCAGGTTGTGGGCGGTGCCGATGGCATGAAGGTCGCCGGTGAAATGCAGATTGATGTCTTCCATCGGGACGACCTGGGCGTAGCCGCCGCCCGCGGCGCCGCCCTTCATCCCAAAACAGGGGCCGAGGCTCGGTTCGCGCAGGCAGACAATGGTTTTCTTACCGATACGATTCAGGCCGTCGGCAAGTCCGACCGAGGTCGTGGTCTTGCCTTCGCCCGCCGGCGTCGGTGTGATGGCGGTGACGAGAATCAGCTTGCCGTCGGGCTTGTCCTTCAGAGTGTTGATGTAATCAAAGGAGACTTTGGCCTTGTAGGGGCCGTAACGGAAGAGGTCATCATCTGGTATCCCAAGGCGCTTGCCGATTTCCTGAATCGGCAGCATTTTTGCTTCACGCGCAATTTCTATATCGCTCTTGGGAGCCATTCCGTCCCCTCCTTTGTGGATGTTTAGCGCACCGGGCGGCACGCTCGCTGGTTGTTTGCTTGATTTTGACGATTTCCGAGTACTTTACCAAATAATTTTGCGTTACGGTATCGCCAAGGGTATCTGCGTTGTTTCCAAAAGCCGTTGCCGGGTTAATATCACGCGTGACCGCGCAGTGAACGCGATTTCTTATCCTGTGCAGAAAATGACGGCTATTTTCGGAGTTTGGGGGGATTCGATGAAGTGGATTGAGGTGAACGGAGTCAGCCTGCGCTACGAGCTTAGCGGACAGGGCAGCGAGACGCTCGTGCTGATTCACGAGCTCGGTGGCGCACTCGAAAGCTGGGACGACGTGCTTCCTGAATTGCAAAAGCAATTTCGCGTATTGCGTTATGACCAGCGTGGTTTCGGGCTGTCCGAGAAGGCCAAGGGGACACTGGCGCTGGATACGATGGCGGACGATCTCGCGGCCCTGCTGGATGGTTTGGGGATTTCGGCGCCCTGCCATGTCACGGGGTTGGCGCTCGGCGCCGCGATTGCTCTCGGCTTTGCCGCGCGGTTCCCCGCACGGGTGAGTAAACTGGCGATCAGCAGTCCCGCCACAGGAGTTTCGAAGGACAGGTGTGCCCAGGTTCTGGAGCGGGCGGACGCAGTCGAGCGCGACGGCATGCGTGCGCAGGTGCAATCCAGTCTCGACCGGTCCTATCCCGAAGTATTGCGTGGAAACCGCGAGCGCTACGAACTCTACCGGTTGCGCTGGCTGGCGAATGACCCGTCCGGCTTTGCCGCGATCAACCGGATGCTGGCTGATATGGATATGACCGGTGACTACGGCAAAATTACCTGTCCGACGCTGGTAATTTCCGCCAGGCATGACCTGCTGCGCCCGCCCGCGATGATCGAACCGATCGCCCGCGCCATTCCGGGCGCCCGATATGTTGAAACGGAGTCCGGCCATTTCATGGCGGTTCAGACGCCGGAACTGTGGCTTGAGACCGTGCTGCCATTTCTGACAGAAGCCTGATCCAAAACCGTCAATAAAAGATCACGACTAGGGGAGACGATAATATGGCACTAATCGAACAGCATGTTACCATTCCAACGCAATTCGGCGAGGCGCCGGGCTTTACCGCCGTTCCGGACGAACCGGGGCATTTTCCGGCAATTATATTCTACATGGATGCGCCAGGTTATCGCGAGGAACTGCTCAACCATGTTCGCCGTATTGCGAAGCAGGGCTATTTCTGCGTCATTTTCGACATGTATTACCGGCTGGGGACGGTGCGCTTCAATCTGCCGCGCCGCGATGACGGCATGTCGGGCGTTATCCGCGCTTCGATGAACCATCTGACGATCCAGCGGGTTGTGGAAGATACCGGTGCGGTTCTTGCCTTTATCGACGCGCAGGCCAAGGCATCGCCGGGAAAGGTCGGCGCTGTCGGGCATTGCATGAGCGGCCAGCACGTCACGGCCGCGGCGGCGCGGTATCCGACACGAATCGCCTGCGGCGCGTCGCTGTACAGCGTGAAGATGGTGACGGATGCCGAAGATTCGCCGCACAGGCTGCTGAACGATACTGCGGGCGAACTGTTCTATTCCTTCGCGGAAGTTGACCAGAGCGTGCCGGAGGAGGAATACGAGGCATTCGTGAAGGCGCTGAAGGCAAGTTCCGCAAAGTATATTCTGGAGCGGCCGAAAGGTACCCATCACGGCTACATGTTTGCCCAGCGGGCGGTCTATAATCCGGTAGAGTCTGAAGGTGCCTGGGGCAAGATTTTTGCCCTGTTCGACCGAAACCTGAAATAGCGCCCACCGGGGAAGCGGCTACCGCGCCGCTTTCCCGGCTGTTGCTTCGCTGCCGCAGGCCGGAGATGCCGATTGACAGACGCTTTGCGCTCGACGAAGCGACTGCGGCACGAGTGCCCCGACAACCCAGTTCTGAATGGAGGGAATGCCTTGCCTGCCTATTCAATCGCCGCCCTGGTCAGGGATCTCAGGGAAATCGTCGCGGCCCATGATGATCCCCGGGCGGTTCTCCGGAAAGCGGCGCCGCTGGCCGGCCGATTGAAGGACGACAGGGACTGGATAAAGCCTGAATACTATGAATGCAGCGAGGAACAGGGATTCGGCATCACAATCCTGCATGAGGAATCCGACCATACTTTGCTGGTCGAAGTGATCGCCTGGCTGCCCGGACGCGGCGTGAAACCGCATGATCATCAGACATGGGGAATCGTGGTCGGACTGGACGGGCGGGAAACCAACGTGAACTGGTTGCGCCGCGATGACGGGTCGAAGCCGGGTTTTGCCGACATCCATGCGAACCACGAAGTAGTCGTCGAGCCGGGCGACATCGCGGTTTTCATGCCGGACGACATTCACAGCGTGCGCAATGACGGCGACACAACGACCCTGTCACTGCATATCTATGGCAGGAGCCTGGCCCATACGGCGCGCTCGGAATTCGACCCGGAAACGAAAACCGTCAAGCCCTGCCCCCGGCGGAAACGCAAGGCCGCCTGAACGGTCGTCAGGTCATGACCCGGATCGGATTGCCGTCCAGCCAGGCCATGACATTTTCCAGGCAATCATGGTAGCGGGCGGCGAAGTTTTCCTTTGTGCGTCCGCCAAGATGTGGCGTCAGGACCGTATTCGGCACGCTGCGAAGCGGGTGATTGTCGGGCAGGGGCTCTTCATCGAAGACGTCCAGGCCGGCCCCTGCGATAACCCCGGTTTTCAGGGCTTCGACGAGCGCGGTTTCATCCACGATGGGGCCGCGCGAGGTGTTGATCAGATAGGCGGTCGGTTTCATCATGGCCAGTTCCGGCGCGCCGATAAGGCCGCGGTAGCGCGGCCCGAGTACAAGATGGATGCTGACGACATCCGATTGTCGAAACAGATCCTCCCGTGATACCCGGCTGACGCCGATTTCATTACAGCGCGCATCGGTAAGGTTCTGGCTCCACGCAATCACGTTCATCTGAAGCGCCTTTCCGACCGCCGCAACGCCCGATCCCAGGTCGCCAAGGCCCAGGACGCCCAGCGTTTTGCCGGTGAGGCCAAGCGGCAGGTCGACGCCCCATTCACCGTCGCGGATGCCGCGATCTTCCGCCGGGATCCGCTTGAATAGGGACAGGATCAGCCCCCATGCCAGTTCAACGGTGGCGTTGGCGAAGCCGTATCCGGTGCCGCAGACCGTGACGCCGTGTTCTGCAAGCGCCGCCATGTCGAACGCGGCATTGCGCGTTGCGTGGGTCACCAGGAGCTTGAGATTGGGCAACTGTTCGACAAGCGCCCGGTCGAACCGGGTTTCTTCCCGTGCGGCGACGACGACGTCATAGGGGGCGAGGCGCGCCGCGGCGGGGGCGCCGCTGGCAAGGAAATCGGTATAGAAATCAACGGAATGACTGGACGCCAGCTGGCTCCAGTCGGCGCTGTCCCGCGCCAGGTTCTTGTAATCGTTGATAACGGCGATACGCATGATGCATTGGTCCTGAATAATGCAGTCCGGCTTTTTTCCAGTCTCAGTAATTCGGAAACAGACGCAAGTCAGTAAGTGCGCTCCCAGTCGATGACATTACGCAGCGGCCGCCCCTTCAGGTAATCGTCAAGATATTCGCAAAACAGGTCGATGCCCTTGTGCATATTGACGTCGGTGGCGTTCGAAACATGGGGCGTGATGAGAACCCTGGGATGCTTCCACATTCGGTCCGACGGTAATCCTTCGAATTCGCCAACGTAAACATCCAGCGCCGCGCCGCGCAAATGACCTGAATCCAAGGCGTCCAGCATCGCGTTCTCGTCGATGATTTCACCCCGCGCCACATTGACGAGTGTGGTATCGGGTTTCATGGCGGCAAAGGCTTCGGCGTCCAGCAGGTTTGTGGTTTCCGGTGTCCAGTGACAACAGACAAAGACAAACTCGCTTTGGGCGAGCAGTTCATGCAAGTCGCTGGCGGGATGGAGTGCCGAAAATCCGTCCGCAAGCCGTTCTCCCGCGGCGGGAGCCGTTCGTTTCGTGCCGACGACATTCATCCCGAGCGCATGGCAAAGCCGCCCGACTTCGCGGCCGATACCCCCGGCGCCGATAACGCAGGCGGTCTTGCCCCGGATCATGCGCCCCCGGTACTTGGCGAATTCGAAGTTTCCGGAGGCGCGGTCCGCCTCGGCATGATTGAAATCCCTGGCGAAATACATCATGCCGGCAATGGCCCACTCGGCAATCGGCTCCGCATTGGCGAGGCCGCGGGACGTTGTCACCGTCACGTCGCTGCCCCACAGGTCGCAATCGAGCAGATTGCTGGCGCCGGCGGGGCGCTGGTGCAGCCATTTCAGCTTTGGTGAACGGGACCGGATATCGAAAGGGAAGGGAAAGCTCGCCAGAATAATTTCCGCATCCGCCAGCAAGGCGTCGCGTTCCGCGCGGGTACCCTTTCCGTTGGAGCCATTAGCGACATAGCGGCTTGTGGCGTATCGGGACCAGGTTTCCCGGTATTCCCCATCGAACCAGCCGCCGGCGTCAACCAGTTCCACGGCGGGATCGACTGCCTCGATCTTTCTCTTGTCGCTGTCGTTCAGCCGTATAATGCTGAGGATCTTTACTTTTTTCATCGTTGTCGCCCCTGGCTTTTCCTTGGATTATTCCCGTTTCCCCCGTAACCGAGGTTGTCGGTCTGATTTCCTGTTTTCAATTATAGGGGTTGCGGAGCGAGATCGTAACCGGCGGACGGCGGCGTTGAGGAATTCGGGCAGTGTTCACTGGAACCGGGGGCGTGACCTTCGGCAGCCGACGGAATACGATATCCCGCAAGTCGGCAAAAGGGGTTGAGGATGTTGAGCGGTTGGGCCGGGCAACGGTCTGTCTTGGCGGTAGGTTGTACAGTGCTGTTCATCGCGGTGATTTATGCCGGGCAGCCTTTTCTGGCGTCGGCCTGGCAGACGGCCGGCAGCGTCGGGCTTTACTGGGTGGGTGTCGCCGGTGCGGCAATGCTGTTTGTGCCAGCGGCATATGCCTTCGTGAAACGCGGCGGCAATGCCGTCATGCCGCGTCGATGGCTGGTTGCCCATATCGTGGCGGGCGTTTCCGGCGCCGTTCTGGTGACGATTCACGGCGCCGGCGGCTGGACGCGGCCGCCGGCAATACTGGTCCTGCTTGTCTATTTCCTGATTATTCAGGGCGCCTGGGCGCGGAGCATCGGGTCGGCAAAACTGGCGCGTGTCATGGCCTCGCGCAGTTCGGCACTGCGCGCCGAACGTCCCGTCGACAAGGTGGCGCTGCGCCGCATTCTCGACGCGAAAACGAAACTGTTGAAACAGCTCGATCCCGCAGCCGATGAAGCGCTGTTTTCACCGAACCGTTCCCATTGGTTTCGGCACCCTTTTTTGACCTTCGCTTATGTCCGGCTGTCGCATCGTGAAGCGATAGCCGTCGGGGCGCGCGGTACGGTCGGGCGCGACCTAGGCAACTGGCGGCGGCTGCACTTGCTCGCGGCCGGACTATTGATCGGCGGCATCGCGGTTCATGTGATCACGGTGACGTTTTTCGCTGGATATGTCGCCGATGGCGGCCCGATAACCTGGTGGCATCTTGCCGCATGGGGCGGGTGACAATGGCTGAACTTGACGAAAATCCGGGGCGGCTCGCGCTGCTGATCGACCTGGAGCGCTGCACCGGCTGCAAGAGTTGCGAAGCCGCCTGCAAGCAGGCCCATGGCCTGGGCCCTTCTGTGAACCGGAACAAGGTCGTCTGGTTGCAGGGGACGGACGCTGCCGCACTGGAATTCCTGCCGACCATGTGCCAGCACTGCGAACGCCCCGCCTGTCTGCGGGCCTGCCCCGTCAGTCCGAAAGCGATTGGCAAGGACCCGGTCAGCGGTATCGTCAGCCTGGATGACGACCGGTGCACGGGATGCGGTGAATGCGTTCTGGCCTGTCCGTATGGTGCGATGGGGTTCGATGCCGCCGATCATCATGCCGTGAAATGCGACCTGTGCGTATCGTATCGCGGGGAAGGCGAGACGACAGCCTGCGCCTCGGTATGTCCGGGCATGGCGATTCGCTTTGGCGAACGCGATACGCTGGTTGCCGAAGCCCGGGCGGCGGGGCGAATAATCCGCGATACGGACGATTATCTGCTGGGGCCGGGGACAGTCTATCTGGAGCCGCTGCGCACGCGGGAAACAACGCTGCAAACCGTTGCGATGACTCTGCCGGGGACCTGGCAGGGCGCGGCGCGGCCGGCGGATACGGAATTTCCCTATGGCGAGACGGCGGATGCACGGGCGGCGGATCGCGTCGAACCCGGCGGCTGCAATATCTGCTTCAACGCCTGTTCGCTGAATTACCATTTCAAGGGCGACAAGCTGGTCAGGATAACCGGGAACGACAAGGATCCCGTGCTCGCGGGGCGAATTTGCCCGAAATCGCAGATGACCCTGCAGATTTATAACGATCCGGGCCGGCTGATGTATCCGCAGAAGCGGGTTGGCGCGCGCGGGGAATCGCGATTCGAACGGATCAGCTGGGAACAGGCGCTGGACGAAATTGCCGAAAAGATGCGGGCGATCCGCGAGGAATGGGGGACGGAGGCCGTTGCGCTGTTTGCGGGAACGCGGTCCGGGGTGATGACATCCCGAGCCTATGTTCCGCTGTTTGCAAAATTATGGGGGACGCCGAACGCCGGCAGCACCGAAGCGCTCTGCTCTTCCGGCAAGGCGATTGCCTATTCACTGACGCAGGGCGTGGTGCTGATTCCCAACAGCTATACGCCGGATGATATCGGCAGCGCCGGCATGTACCTGTTCATTGGCGACAATCAGGCGGAAACGCGGCCGGTCTATTTCGGCATGGTCAATGACTGGCGGATAAGGAACGGCGCCAGGATGGTGACCGTCGACCCCCGGTTTACGGTCACGGCGAGCAAGTCGGATAAATGGCTCGGTATTCGTTCCGGCACCGACATGGCGCTCGGCCTGGCCCTGATCCATCATATTTTCAGCAACGAACTGCATGACAGCGATTTCTGTGCGCGCTGGATCGAAGGATGGGAACGCTGGCGCGATTACATCTTGGAGCGCGGCTATACGCCGGAATGGGCGGCGGAAATTACCGATATTCCCGCGGCGGATATCAGGCAACTGGCGGAGGATATCGCGGCGGCGGATGGCTGCATGATCTTCGGCAGCCGGGGACTGAACCAGCATAGCAATGGGGTGCAGACAAATCGGGTGTTCATGTTTCTGGCGGCCTGTACAGGGAACTGGGCGCGGCGCGGCGGCGGCTTTTTCAATATGGCGTCCGGGTCGTCGATGAGCCCGGAACTGCCGGAAAGTCGCCGTGCGCCGGTTGAAAAGCCGATGGTCCGGCGCAACCCAGCCGGCTGGATCGACGCGATGCGCGACGGCAAGCCCTATCCTATCAAGGCTCTGCTGGCGGGCAATAACCCTATGTCGCACTGGCCCGGCCAGGACGATGCGCGTGCGGCGATGCTGGCGCTGGATCTCGTGGTGCACATGGATCTGTATGAGAACGAGACATCGGCCTATGCGGATTATCTGCTGCCGGTCGCGACCGGGATCGAACGGGGCGGCGTCAATCGCGGCAATGACGACAGGCGTGTGGTCTGGAACGAAAAGCTGATCGATCCGCCCGGTGAGGCGAAATCGGACGGGTGGATCTGGGTCGAATTGGGCAAACGGTTCGGCTTCGACGACGTCCTGAAAGAGGAATTCAAGGAGCCTGCTGTATTCTGGGATCACATGTGCGCCCGCAGCGACGATTTGCGCGGCTGCACGACGGATATGTTGCGCGCCTCGCCATACCGCTGGCGACGCTATCCGCTGCCCCGCGCGGATTCGCCGGAACTGGAGACGCTCTTTCTGGAAGAATCCTTGCGCGGCAATGAAAAGCGCTTTCCGACGCCAAGCGGACGACTGGAATTCTGGACAGAACCAATGGCGGAGAAATTCGCGAAGCTCGGCCTGCCGATACTGCCGGAATTCTTCAGCGAGCGGGAACAGCTTATCGACCTGCCGTATCTGGAACTTCTGGCGACAGATGCCGAAATGGGGGTGCTGTCGCCCTTCGCCGCGGCGACGGGCGCGTCGACTGCCAGAATTGTCAGCACGAACGCGGCGGGGCCTGGCGCGAAGCTGCGCGATCAGGGTTTTGATATGGAACTCGTCACCGGCCGCGCGGCGGCCCCGCATTTCCACAGCTGGACCCATTACGCCTGGCAGGCCCAGGAGATGTGGGCGGACATGTATGTTCAACTGCATCCGGAACGCGGCGGCGAATTGAAAATCGCTGACGGCGACCGCGTTCGGGTCACCACGGCGCATGGTTCGGTTGAGGCGGTCGCGTGGCTGACCCCGGGTATCCGCAAGAGCGCGGCATATGTACCGATCGGCTGGGGCGAACGGCAACCGCATAATCCCTGGAAGTCGGTAAACTTCCTGACGGACCGCATGCAGCGCGATGCCATTTCGGATCAGGTCAACCTGAAGACGCTGTTATGCAAGGTAGAACCGGTGGCTATTTGAGTTCGATAGCGCATTGGCTATTGGTTGCGCGCGGTCAAGGTCGCTAACATGCGGGCGATTGAATTTCAGAGGCAGAACAAAACAGATGATAGACAAGCGTGTGGCGACCGTGGAACAGGCGTTGGAAGGGTTGATCGACGGCTGCTCCATCATGGTGAGCGGATTTGGCGGGGCCGGACTGCCTATTGCGCTGGTGCGGGCGCTGGAACGGACCAGTGCGCGCAACCTGACCCTGATCCTCAACAGTATTCGCTTCATCGAATACACGGCGCCATCGCTGTTTTCCGATGAACGGGTCACCAGGGCGATCTGTTCCGCCGCCAGAAGTCCGGGCAAGGAGCCGGGCATCTACGAACGACAGATACAAAGCGGCGCGCTGGCACTGGAACTGGTGCCGCAGGGCAGTTTTGCGGAGCGATTGCGTGCCGGGGGCGCGGGAATTCCGGCGTTCTACACGCCGACAGGGGTCGGTACGAAACTGGCGGAAGGCAAGGAATCCCGCGTGTTCAATGGCCGGGAATGCCTGATGGAAACGGCATTGACGGCGGATTTCGCGCTGTTGCGCGGCCATGTCGCGGACCGTTGGGGCAACGTGGCCTTCCGGGGCCTGCAAGCGAATTTCGGCCCCTCCATGGCGATGGCGGCAAAAACCTCGGTGGTTGAAGTGACGAGCCTGCAGGATGAGGCCCTGCCGCCGAACGGCGCGGATATATCGGGTATCTTCGTTAACCGCGTTATCCAGTTGCCGGACGGACGCTAGGAATTCTGGAGAAAATAATGACACCATTGAACAGAAACCAGATTGCCTGGCGCGCCGCGCAGGGCCTCCGCGAAGGCTGGTATGTGAATCTCGGCATGGGCATGCCGGTTCTCGCGGCCAATTATGCACCCAAGGATGCTGACATCATTTTTCAATCCGAAAACGGCATTGTCGGCGTCGGTCCCGTTGCCGAACCGGGAAAAGAAGATCTGGATTTTGTCGATGCGGGGAGCCAGAAAATCACATTGCGCGAAGGCGCTTCCCTGGTCGATTCGGCGATGGCTTTCGCCATGATCCGCGGCGGCCATATCGACGTTACCCTTCTCGGCGGCTTTCAGGTTTCGTCGAGCGGCAACCTTGCAAACTGGGACGCCATGATTCCCAACAAGGGCCCACTTGTCGGCGGCGCGATGGACCTGGCGGTCGGCGCAAAATCGGTCTGGGTCGTCATGGCGCATGTGACGCGCGACGGTGAACCCCGGCTGGTGGAAAAATGCAGCTATCCTGAAACCGGGATTGGCGTCGTCGACTGGATCTATACCGATCATGCTGTTGTCGAGGTGACGCCTGGCGGTTTTCTGGTCCACGAAATCATCGAAGGCCTGTCCCGGGACGGCCTGCAGGAACTGACGGCAGCGCCGCTTTCCTTCGCGCCGGATTGCCGCGTTCTTGACGTGCCGGCGCTTTAGTCGGGAAATGGACCGGACATCATGCAGGCATTGAGCGGTATCCGGGTCCTGGACCTGACCCAGATTTACCAGGGCCCCTATGCGGCGTTCCTGATGGCCATGGCCGGCGCCGAGGTGGTCAAGGTGGAACCGCATGACGGCGACAGGATCCGGCGGCAGGGCGAAAAGACGCCGATGGCATTCGCGATGCTCAATTCCAACAAGAAGAGCGTGACGATCGACCTGAAGACGCCGCGCGGCAAGGAAATCCTGAAGGATATGGCAAGGAAGGCCGATGTCCTGCTGGAGAATTTTGCCCCGGGAACGATGGATCGGCTGGGTCTGGGCTGGTCGGTCATGCGGGAAATCAATCCGCGGCTGATTTATGCATCCGCCACGGGTTATGGACTGTCCGGACCGGACCGGGACCAGCTTGCCATGGATCACACCATCCAGGCGGCCTGCGGTCTGATGAGTATCACCGGTGAAGCGGGCGGTCCGCCGGCGCGGGCGGGCGGTACGCCGATAGACATCATGGGAGGGATCCACATGTATGCCGGCGTGTTGCAGGCGCTGTTCGGCCGTCATGCAACAGGCAAGGGGACACTGGTGGAAACCGCGATGATAGAAGCGATGTATTTCACCCTCAGCAGCGAATTCACCGCCTACCATAATACCGGAAAACTGTCGCCGCGCCGGGGCGACAAGACGCCCTCCATCACCACACCCTATGGACGATACCGCTGCAGCGATGGCTGGATCGCCATGATGTGCGTCGCGGAAACGCATTGGGACCGGGTCCTGCAGGTTATCGGACGCGAGGATCTGAGGGGGGACCCGGACTACGAAGGAAATTTCAAGCGGCACGATCGGGAAGCCGAAATAAACGAAATGATCGAAGCCTGGACCAAGGTCCATAGCCGCGACGAAGCATTCGGCAAAATGCGGGATGCCAAGATACCCGTTGCGCCAATCCGGAATATTGCCGATGTGCGTAATGACCCGCATATGCACGCACGCGGCATGCTGGTGAACCGCACCCATCCCGAACTGGGCGAGATCGTCCTGCCGACGTCGCCGATCCGGTTGTCGGAATACGACTCCAGTGACCTCGAATTTTTTCCGGAAATCGGCCAGGATAACAGTTCGGTTTTCGCGGACTGGCTTGGCATGGAAGAAAGCGAAATCGCCGCGCTGTCCGAGGAAGGCGTTATCTGACGAAGAAATGAGGGAACAGCGGCAATGGCGCAAGGCCTGCAGCCCGTAATCGACGGCCTTAAGACTTCGCCGACGTATCGTCTTCCGGAAAATAGCAGGCTGTCATCTGTCCGCCGGCGCGTTCCAGCGGCGGTGCTTCGCCGGCGCATATTTCCTGCGCCTTCCAGCAGCGGTTTCGAAACCGGCAACCTGACGGCGGGTTGGCGGGGCTCGGCACCTCGCCCTTGAGAATAATCCGCCGATGCTTTTTCCGGGCGGATGAAAAATCGAGTGACGGCTCGGCCGAAAGCAGGGCCTTGGTATACGGGTGACGCGGGTGATTATAGACCTCGTCCTCGGTCCCGATTTCAACAATCCGGCCCAGATACATGACGGCCACGCGATGCGACATGTGCCGTACGACCGAAAGGTCATGGGCGATGAAGACATAGGCGATGCCCATGCGTTCCTGAATTTCCATCAGCAGGTTGATGACCTGCGCCTGTACCGAAACATCGAGCGCGGAAACCGGCTCGTCGCAGATCAATACTTCGGGTTCCAGTGCGATGGCGCGGGCGATGCCGATGCGCTGGCGCTGCCCGCCGGAAAATTCATGCGGATACCGCTCCGCATGTTCTCGGCGCAGTCCGACGCTTTCAAGCAGGCTCCTGACCCGGTCGCGACGCTCCGCCGGCGGCAGGGCGCCGGGGTGAATGACCCAGGGTTCGCCAATGATCTCCGCCACCGTCATGCGCGGATTCAGCGACGCATAGGGGTCCTGGAAGATGACCTGGAGGCGCCGGCGGATTTCTTTCAGTTCGTGCGGCGGGGCCTTGAAGATATCCTGACCGCGAAACATGGCGCTGCCATCGGTCGGCTCTTCAAGCCGCAACAATGTCCGGGCGACCGTTGATTTGCCACATCCGCTTTCGCCGACCAGCCCGAGGGTCTCGCCGGGACGAAGCGCAAAACTGACGCCATCCACGGCCTTGACGACGCCGGTATTCCGTCTGAACGAAAGGCCGCTCCCGACCGGGAAATACTTGACCAGATTACGGACTTCCAGAATTGGCGTATCGTCGCCCGCACCTGTCGTCGCGGCATTATCCATCATTAAACACCTGGTCAGCATGGTGACATTCCGCGACGCGCCCCGCGGCTACGGCGATACCGGGCGGCGTTTCCTGCCGGCAGATATCGGTGGCGAACCGGCAGCGGGGATTGAAGGCGCATCCTTTCGGAATTCGGGCGAGATCCGGCGGTGAGCCGATAATGGGACGCAGCTTTGTGCCCTTTCCGCGCGCCTGGGGCACGGAATCGAGCAGGGCGAGGGTATAGGCATGTCCGGGCCGGCTTAATACATCGGAGACCGGCCCGCTCTCGACGACGCGACCGGCATACATGACGGCCACATAGTCGGCGACATCGGCAACAACGCCAAGGTCATGGGTAATCAGGATCATCGACATGTCCGATTCCTGCCGCAGACCTTCCAGCAATTCCATGATCTGCGCCTGGACCGTCACGTCGAGCGCGGTTGTCGGTTCGTCGGCAATCAGCAGGTCCGGTCCCAGGGCAATCGCCATGGCGATCATGACACGCTGCCGCATGCCGCCCGAAAACTGATGGGTGTAATCCCTGGCTCTGGTTGCGGGATCCGGTATGCCCACGCGTTCCAGCAGTTCAACCGCACGGGCATCGGCTTCCCTGCCGGACGCAACGCCGTGCGTGCGGAACAGTTCCGCGATCTGCCAGCCGACGCTGAAGACAGGATTGAGCGATGTCAACGCATCCTGAAATACCATGGCGACGTCACGGCCGCAGTATTCCCGCCATTTCTCAAGGGGCATGGACAGGACATCCAGTCCCTTGAAGCGGACCGTTCCTCCCGTGACATAGGCGGGGGGACTTTGCAGAAGCCGCATGACCGCGGATGCGGTCACACTCTTTCCCGACCCGCTTTCGCCCAGAATGGCGGCAGTTTCGCCCGCGTTCACCTGAAAGGACGCGCCATTGACCGCATGGACTGTTTCCCGACCGCTGCGAAACTGGATCCGAAGGTCATCGACTTTCAGGACTGGGGCGTCACTCATTGCTGTTTCTCGGTGTTTCGAGGCGCCATCTCTGCTCCGGATCGCTGACGATTCGTAGCCAGTTGGACAGAATATTACCGGATAGCGTCGCCAGCATGATGGCGAGTCCCGGGAAGAAGGCGAGCCACCAGGCCTGACTCAGGTAATTCCGACCCTGCGCAACCATGAGGCCCCAGGTGATTTCCGGCGGCTGGATACCAATTCCGAGAAAGCTGAGGCTCGACTCGGCCAGCATCACAATCGAAAAATCGACGGTCAGGATTGTCAGTAGCGTCGGTGCGACGACCGGCGCTATATGGCGCCGCAGGATGTGATAGTTGCTGCCGCCCAGTGCGTTCGCGGCATCCACGAAGACCCGTTCACGGATTTCCAGGACTTCGGCCCGGGTAACGCGCAGGTAGATCGGCATACGCGTTATCGCCAGGACGATAATCAGGTTGGTGACGCTTGGCTCGAGCACATACAGAACGACAACCGCCAGCAACAGCGAAGGAAAACTCTGGAGGATGTCGGCGAACCGCATGATGACGTGACCGACGCCGCGCCCGATATACCCGGCAATCATACCCAGGATGCCGCCGGCGATCATGGCGAGCACCACGGAGCAGAGAGCGACCGTCAGTGTGTTCCGGGAGGCGACGATCAGCCGGGCAAGCATGCTGCGGCCCAGAGCATCGCCACCCAGAAGCATCAGCCACCCATGCTCCAACGAGCCCGGCGGCAGGTTGCGGGCGCGCAGATTGAGCGTCGTCGCGGCCTTGCCGAACAATTCGGGGCCGATCAGGAAGCAGGCAAAAAGGATCAGGAGCCAGATTGCGGCGACAAAAGCGAACCTGTCGCGCATCAGCAGTCGCCACCACGGCACGCCGCGCCGGATGATTAATGCTTCCTGTTCCGCCGTTGTCATGCCGTCTTTGCTCCGGACTATTGGTGGCGTATGCGCGGATCGAGCGCCAGATACAGCAGGTCGATCACGATATTCAGGAGGAAAATGGCGGTCGCCGTTACCATGACGGCGGCTTGCACGGTCGGGAAATCGCGCTGGATGACCGCATCGATCATCAGCTTCCCGACGCCGGGCCAGCCGAAGACCGTCTCGACGATCACGGCGCCATTGATCAGTCCGACGGCCAGGTCGCCGGCCACTGTGACGATCGAAATGCAGGCGTTGCGCAGGGCGTGAACGAAAATGACGGATGTTTCGCGGACGCCTTTCGCACGGGCGGTTTTGACGTAAGCCGAGGACAGGGCGCCAAGCATGGATGCGCGGACGACCTGCACCATCAGCCCGAACGGTCGCAGCATCAGTACGAAGATGGGCAGTATCCAGTATTCAATCCCACCAATACCCGAGGTCGGAAGCCATCGGAAGGTAACCGCGAACAACAGTATTCCGGTTATTGCGACCCAGAAATCGGGCGCACTGGCGCCCGCGAGGGACGCTATTCCGCTGATCCTGTCAAAAATACCCCCCGGACGATATGCGGCAACAGCTCCGACAATAACCGCAAGGACAATGGACAGCGTCATTGCAACGCCGGCAAGGGCCAGTGTCGTGGGATAAGCTTCAAGGACGAGTTCCATGGCGGGCCGCTGCTTGCGCAGGGAATAGCCAAGGTCGCCATTGGATACGTCTTTCAGGAACTGGACGAACTGTTCGGTTGCCGGCCGGTCGAACCCGTGTTTCTGGGCGAATTCCCGTCGGGTTTCCAGCGAGGCATCGATCGGCAGGTACAGGTCTGTGGGGTCTCCCGTCAGTCGGACGAGAAAGAAAACGGCCAGGATCAGGCCAATCAAGGCGATACCGCTGTGAAGCGCCCGTTGTCCGAGATATTGCCCCATAAGCCTTCCCTCAGCCGTCCCCGATTTTCGATTGGCAATTGCGATTCTAGCGGGGTATGGCCGGTACAGTGGATACTACCCGGCCGCCATGGCCGGGTAGCGATTCCAGGATTCGAAGTCGAGACGCTCTACTTGAACGTTATGTCCTCGAGGTGAAGTTCACTGTTGGTCGAGATGCTGGGGGTGAAGTTGATCCGGCTTCCCACGCGGGAATAACCGACCATATGGTACATCCAGACGTCGGAGAGGATATCTTCATAAATGATCCGGTTGACTTCCTGCCACGCCTTGCGGCGTTCATCGCCGGATAATGTGGAGGCTTTGGCGATCTTTTCGTCCAGGTCCTTGAAGCAGATTGCCGATTGCGCGCCGTCACAGGCGAACTTGTTGTAAATAGAGAACACCGCATCGCCGTTGTTGTTGTCGTGCATTGCCTGAAGCATGATCGGGCCACGATTCTCGTCGTACGGCTTTGTGAGATATTTCAACCAGCTGCCGACTTCGAGCATACGAAGTTTCACGTTCAGGCCAACCGCCTGGAACATGGCCATCATTGCTTCCATTGCCTCGGTGCCGTTCGGATAGATATTGGTCCGCCCGACGATTTCGATTTCCGTCTCAACCGGTACGCCGGCTGCCTTCGCCTCGGCAATCAGCTTCATCGCCAGGTCCGGGTCGTATTTCATGACCTTCAGATTTGGATTATGGCCATTGATACTCGGCACGATAATCTGTGTGGCGTGCTCGACGTCCTTTGGCAATACGCTGCCACGAAGGGCTTCCCGGTCGAATGCATAGTTGAGGGCGAGGCGGATCCGCTTGTCGTCCAGCGGCGGACGCGACAGGTCGAGGCGCAGCCGGGTGGTTTCCGAATTCGGATAGCTGAAATCCATTTTGGGATCGGTTGCATCCTGCACTGCGATATTCGGCGCAATGTCCGCTTCGCCGACATTTACCATCGCGGCACGGACCGTTGACTCGGAGCGCCAGATATAGCGCGCGCCTTCCACTTCGGGCTTTTCGCCCCAGTAGCCGTCAAACCGCTTGAGCGTGATTTCCTGGCCGGGAGTCCAGTTTTCAAAAACGTAGGGGCCTGTACCGACCGGATTCAGGACCAGCTTGTCCGTCGGGGTATTCGGCGATGAAATCGATACGACACCCATCCGGGTCGGCAGGATGGGGACGGGTTTGTTGGCGCTGATTTCAAGCGTGTAGTCATCGATGACTTTGGAGGTCAGCTTCAAGTCGCCGAACGATTTTGTACGCGTTTCGCAGTCCAATCCGGAATCCATTGTTCGGGATATGGCCTTCGCGGCGTTTTCAGCATTGAATGGCGCGCCGTCGTGAAAGGTGACTCCCTCGCGCAACTTGAACTGCCACGTGGTGTCGTTGACCTTGCTCCAGGATGTCGCGAGGCGCGGGGTAATGTTGCCATCCTTGGGGTCGATCTCAGTAAACGTTTCGACAATATTCTGTTTTGCCACACGCCCGACGGTCGAACGATTGGAGTTGCAGCCGTCGAGACCTTCAGGTTCTTCTGATAGCACGACCGTTACAATTTTCTGCGCCTGGGCCGTTTGCACGGTCGCCATAACGCCAAATACCGCGGCCATCGCGGCGGCGCCGGTAAGCCAGTTGCCCGGACGTCCGCCGAACATACGTTTCCTGGAAATCATTGTCTTCCTCCCGTTCTGAACGACCAAACTACTTGGTCTTGGCATTCTATGTTACGGGCATGAGCTTTTCACGTCCCGGTATTCTGCGATCATGCCATTTTATCTTAGACCTGCTCGCATCCAAGGCAATGATGCTTGCGTATCCATAGTGAACTGTCAACTTGATGAGCCCCAGCACGGCAGACAGTACATCCGGTATTTCGAACGGTTCTGCAAAGAAAATGCGGGCAATTTCCCGCCCGCAGGCGCGCATGAAACGGGCGGTCTAAAGGTTCATATAGGCGCCGCCGTTGGAGTGCAGCGTCTGTCCGGTCATGTATTCCGCGCCGGGCCCGACAATGAACCGGATCAGATTCGCCATGTCCTGTGGCTGGCCTAGCCGCCCCAGCGGAATTGCGCCTTCCGCCTTGCGCATTGCCTCGATCGTTGCGGCGGAAGCCGAGGAAGGATTACCTTCCCGAACCGTGTCGAAATTGCCGACAACAACCTGATTGGCGCGAATATTATACTTTGCCAGGTCGAGCGCCAGGCCACGGATGAAAGCGTTCAGGCCCATCTTCCCCGCCATGACATGGGACCGCCCCGCCGAACCGCGTAAAGACGACATGCCGCCCACGCCGATAATGCTGCCGCCGCCCCGCTGCTTCATCGAGGGAAGGACGGCCTTTGCGAGATGGAAACAGCCATTGATGGAGAGATCGACGCTGGCGTGGAACGTTTCCCAGGCCATGTCCTCGAAGGATATGTTGCTGCGTACGGCGGCGTTGTGCACCATGATGTCTATGCCGCCGAATTCCTTGATGGCGGCTGCCGCCATGGCGTTTACGGCATCGGGATCGCGGACATCCGCCAGAAACGGGATTGCCCTGCCGCCCTTCGCCCTGATGCCCTCGGCAACCTCCTCGCACAAATCCTTTGCCTGTACGGCGTTGATGACCATTGCGGCGCCCGCATGGGCCAGTTCCTCTGCGGTCGCGCGACCGATATTCCGCGCGCTTCCTGTGACAATCGCGACCTTGCCTTCGAGTTCTCCACGCAGATCAACCATAACGTCTCCGTTGCTTGTCGTCGTTTCTGTTATGACGCGCCGAGCATCAGACGCAGTTTCCGTACAGCGCTCATCGGGCTGGTCAGGACAGGTATGGAGACATTTTCCATGACATTCGCGCGGGCCGAAGCCATGGAAAACTGCGCCAGCATGAGAACGTCCCGGTCCGCGAATTCTTTCGCCGCCGCCGCAATCAGTTGGTTATGGGTTTCCGTGTCACCGCTCGCCAGCGCATCCATCGCCCGCGGCACGCAGGCGGTTTCAAGTGTCGCTTTCGGGTTTATCCGCTGCGCCATTGCCTCGAATTCCCGCTGCATGGACGGTACGCTTGGTTCGAATGTCGCGATCATCGCGATCCGGTTGCCCCGTTCGAGCGCTTCCTCGAACATCGCCTCGTTCGGTTTGAGCACCGGCAGGAAGGGATGTTTTTCGGCAACGGACTCAATCGCCGCGCCAAAGGCCGAACAGGTGAACAGTATCCCGTCGGCGCCCGTTTCCGTCGCGTAGCGCGCCAGCGCATGGAAACGCTGCACGATTGAATCGTCGATCGATCCAACCGACTTCAGATCTGTCGTCAGGGAATCCTCCAGGAAATTGAACACGGATGCGTCAGGCCATTCGTCCCGGAAGGCGGCGACAACCGGGGCTATTGCCAGCGGTGTGGCGTGTATTAACGATATCCGTGACATCCGATAATTCCTGTTGTTTTCCGCTATCGCGGCAGCGTGGTCGCACCCATGAGAAACTCGTCCACCGCGCGGGCGCACTGGCGACCTTCCCGGATCGCCCAGACAACCAGCGACTGGCCGCGCCGCATGTCGCCCGTTGCAAAGACCTTTGGCAGGGACGTCCGATAGTCATCCGTGTTTGCCTGGACGTTGCCGAACTGGTTCAGTTCCACGCCCAGTTCCTGAAGCATCCCTTCGTGGGTCGGGTGAACGAATCCCATGGCCAGCAGGACAAGGTCTGCCTTGACGGTAAAGCCAGTCCCCGGAATTTCCTTCAGTTTCTCATCGAGGCGCACGGCGTGCAGCGTATCGACCTTGCCGTTACGGCCGGTGAGTTTGGATGTGGAGACACACCAGTCCCGCACGGCGCCTTCCGCCTGGGATGACGACGTTCGCAGCTTTTGCGGCCAGTTGGGCCAGGTCGTGCCTTTGTCGGGTTCTTCGGGCGGCATCGGCATGATTTCGTACTGGGTCACGGAAATGGCGCCCTGCCGGAACGCCGTTCCGATACAATCGGAGCCGGTATCGCCGCCGCCGATGACGACGACATTCTTGCCCTTGGCGGAAATTTCCTCGACCTGACCCAGGGGTTCGCCGCTTACGCGGCGGTTTTGTTGCGGCAGGAAATCCATGGCGAATTCCACGCCTTCAAGATCCCGGCCCGGCACATTCAGATCCCGTGGCGTTTCGCTGCCACCGGCAAGAATGACGGCGTCGTATTCGGCCATGAGGTCTTTTGCCGGCATATCGACACCGATGTGGCAATTGTTGCGGAATTCGACGCCTTCGGCTTCCATCTGCACGATGCGGCGGTCGATCTGGTGCTTTTCCATCTTGAAATCGGGAATTCCGTAGCGTAAGAGCCCACCGGACTTGGCATTTTTTTCGAAGACAACGACATCGTGGCCGACTCTCGCAAGCTGCTGCGCCGCGGCCAGTCCTGCCGGCCCGGATCCGACAATGGCAATTTTCTTGCCGGTTCTGGTTTCGGGAACGACCGGGACGATGACATTGTCATCCCAACCCCTGTCTACGATCGCGCATTCGATGGACTTGATGGTGACGGGGTTATTGTCGATATTCAGTGTACAGGCTTCCTCGCAGGGCGCGGGGCAGATACGTCCCGTGAATTCCGGAAAATTATTGGTGGAATGCAGGACGTCCAGCGCTTCATACCATTCGTCCCGGTACACCAGATCATTCCAGTCCGGAATGATATTGTTTACCGGGCAGCCCTGTTGGCAAAAGGGAATGCCGCAATCCATACAGCGCGCACCCTGCTGCGCAATCTGGGCCGGGTCGACGGGGAGAACGAACTCCTTAAAATGCCGAATACGATCGGCGGCCGGCGCATACTTCCGGTCCTGGCGGTCAATTTCGAGAAAGCCGGTAATCTTTCCCATACTATACTCCCTCCGCTTGCATCCCGGCATCCGATGCCGTGAGGCGAGCGGTCTGCATTTCCTGCAACGCCCGACGATAGTCGACGGGCATGACTTTCACGAACTTCGATTGATATTCGTCCCAGTTATTCAGGATTTCCTTCGCGCGCGCTGAATTCGTGTAATGCACATGCGCTTCGATCAGTTTGTGCAATCGTTCGGAATCATGCCGGGTCATGTCGCGCATGACATCGACCTTCCCATGGGTTTCAAGGTCGCCGCCCTGATGGCCGATTATTTCCAGGGTTTCGTCTTCTTCCGTTACCGGTTCAAGTTCGACCATGGCGAGATTGCAGCGCTGTTCGAAGTTCCCTTCCTCGTCGAGAACATAGGCGATGCCGCCGCTCATGCCCGCGGCGAAATTCCGGCCGGTATGCCCCAGGACGACAACGATGCCGCCGGTCATATACTCGCATCCGTGGTCGCCAACGCCTTCGACGACCGCGATGGCGCCTGAATTCCGCACCGCAAAACGTTCTCCCGCCACGCCGCGGAAATAGCATTCGCCTTCGGTTGCGCCATACAGGACCGTATTACCGACAATTATGCTCACTTCCGGTATAATCTGGCTTTCCGGCGGCGGCGAAATGACGATGCGTCCGCCACTCAGTCCCTTGCCGACATAGTCATTGGCATCGCCAATCAATTCCAGGGATATGCCATTGGCAAGAAACGCGCCGAAGCTCTGCCCTGCGGTGCCCGTTAGCTTGATGGAGATCGTGTCTTCGGGAAGCCCCGCGTGGCCGTGCCGCTTGGCGACCGCGCCGGAAAGCATTGCGCCGACCGTTCGATCCGTATTCTTGATTTCGCCTTCGATGCGCACGGGCTTGCCCTGTTCGAGAGCCGGCAAGGCCTGTTCGATCAGCCACCGGTCCTTGATATTGGCCAGTTTGTGATGTTGGCGTTCGCTGTTGTAAATCGCAACACCCGGCGCCGCGTCGGGCTTATACAGCAGCCGCGACAGGTCGAGGCCTTTTGCCTTGTAGTGGGCGATAGCCCTGGATTGATCCAGCCGGTTGGACTGCCCGATCATCTCGTCGAAACGACGGAAGCCGAGTTCAGCCATGATTTCCCGGACTTCCTCGGCAACGAAGAAGAAGAAGTTTATGACATGCTCCGGTGTCCCTATGAACCGTTTGCGTAATTCCGGGTCCTGGGTGGCGATGCCGACAGGACAGGTATTCAAATGGCATTTGCGCATCATGATGCAGCCGGCCGAAATCAGCGGTGCGGACGCAAAGCCAAATTCGTCGGCGCCCAGCATTGCGCCGATCACGACATCCCTGCCGGTGCGCAGGCCACCATCCGTCTGCACGGCAATACGGCCACGCAGTTTGTTCAGAACGAGGGTCTGATGGGTTTCGGCGAGGCCGATTTCCCACGGCGAGCCGGCATGCGCAATTGAGGTGAGGGGGCTGGCGCCGGTTCCGCCTTCAAAGCCGGAAATCGTGACATGGTCCGCCATTGCCTTGGACACGCCGGCCGCAACGGTGCCGACGCCGATTTCCGAAACCAGTTTGACGCTGACGTCGCCTTCGGGATTGACGTTCTTCAGGTCGTGAATCAACTGCGCCAGATCCTCGATGGAATAGATATCATGGTGTGGCGGCGGCGAGATCAGACCGACGCCCGGCGTTGAATGGCGCACCTTTGCGATTACCGCGTCCACTTTATGGCCCGGCAACTGGCCCCCTTCGCCAGGCTTGGCGCCCTGCGCCATCTTGATTTGCATCATGTCGGAGTTGACGAGGTACTCCGCCGTCACGCCGAACCGCCCGGAAGCGACCTGCTTGATGGCGGAACGCTCGGAGTCGCCGTTCGCCATCGGCTTGAATCTATCTGCTTCTTCACCGCCTTCGCCGGTATTCGACTTGCCGCCGATACGGTTCATAGCTACGGCGAGAGTCGCATGGGCTTCTCGCGAAATAGAGCCAAACGACATGGCGCCTGTCGAGAACCGCTTGACGATCTCGCTGGCCGGTTCCACCTCATTTATCGGTACCGGATTAGATCCCTGGCGAAACTCCAGCAGTCCGCGGATAGTCTTGAGCTTGCGGCTCTGATCGTTCACGAGCTTGGCATATTCCTGATACTTCTGCTGGGCGTTCCCGCGTACCGCATGTTGCAGGCTCGCGATCGTGTCCGGCGTCCAGTAATGTTCTTCGCCGCGGATCCGGAACATGTAATCGCCGCCGGCATCGAGGAATTTCTCGTAAATCTGGTCCCTGCCGAAAGCGATTCGGTGGCGTTCGACGGTTTCGATGGCAATCTGCTCCAGATCGACGCCTTCGATGGCCGTGTGCGTACCGAAGAAATACTCCTTGACGAAATTGCTGGACAGTCCCACCACGTCAAAGATCTGGGCACCGCAGTATGATTGGTATGTCGAAATACCCATTTTCGACATCACCTTCAGGATTCCTTTGTCAACCGCCTTGATGTAACGCTTCTTTAACTCGGACTCACTGAGTTCGGTCGGCAGGTCATCGCGCATGCTCATCAGGGTATCGAAGGCAAGATACGGATTGATTGCTTCCGCGCCGTAACCGGCGAGCAGGCAGAAATGGTGCACCTCGCGGGCTTCGCCGGTTTCGACCACCAGTCCGGAACCGGTTCGAAGGCCGGCGCGGGTAAGGTGATGATGAACAGCCGAAGTTCCCAGCAGCGCCGGAATGGCGATGCGGTCCTCGCTGATCGCGCGGTCGCTCAGGATAATAATGTTGTAACCCTCTTCGCATGCCTTGACGGACTGGCTGCAAATGCCTTTCAACGCGTCCCGCATGCCATCCGCACCCTGTTCCGCCGGATAGGTGAGGTCGATCGTGATCGTCCGGAATGCGTTGTCGGCGATATCGCCAATGGTCCGTATTTTCTCCAGGTCTTCATTGGTCAATACGGGTTGGCGGACTTCCAGACGCTTATATTCGCCGCTTTCGTCCATACCGAGCAGGTTAGGGCGCGGCCCGATCAGCGAAAGCAGCGACATGACCAGTTCCTCGCGGATCGGATCAATCGGCGGGTTCGTCACCTGCGCGAAAAGCTGCTTGAAATAGGTGTAGAGCAGCTTTGGCCGGTCGGAAAGGACGGCGAGCGGGGTATCGATGCCCATCGACCCGATTGCTTCCTGCCCGGTAGCCGCCATGGGCGCCATGAGTTGCCTCAGGTCTTCCTGCGTATAGCCAAACGCCTGTTGCCGGTCGAGCAGGCTCGGCGTGTTGCTTGCCGGCGTCGTCGCTCCGGTTTCGGGTAGATCCTCAAGGACGATCTGCGTGCGATCCAGCCATTCCTGGTAGGGTTGTTTGCCGGCAAGCCCTGCCTTGATTTCGGCATCGTCGATGATCCGGCCCTGTTCCAGGTCGATCAGCAGCATCTTGCCGGGCTGCAAGCGCCATTTCTGGATGATGCGCTCTTCGGGTATGTCCAGGACGCCCATTTCGGACGCCATCAGCAACATGTCGTCGTCGGTTACCAGATATCGCGCCGGGCGCAGGCCGTTGCGGTCGAGCGTCGCGCCGATCTGGCGGCCATCGGAAAATGCGACCGCCGCCGGACCGTCCCACGGCTCCATTAGCGCTGCATGGTACTCATAAAATGCGCGACGCTGCCTGTCCATCAGCGGATTGCTGTCCCAGGCTTCGGGGATCAGCATCATCATCGCATGGGCCAGGGAATAGCCGCCCCGGACCAGCAGTTCCAGCGCATTGTCGAAGCCGGCCGAATCGGACTGGCCTTCGGGAATCAGCGGCCAGACCTTATCGAGATCCTCGCCGAACAAGTCGGACTTCATGGCGTAGCGACGGGCGTTCATCCAGTTGAGATTGCCGCGCATCGTGTTGATTTCGCCGTTGTGGCAGATCATGCGGAAGGGATGGGCAAGCCGCCACGCCGGAAAGGTATTGGTCGAGAAGCGCTGATGGACCAGCGCCATCGCGGTTACGACCCGTTCGTCAAGTATCTCCGGATAAAATGACGCCACCTGGTTCGCCAGAACCATTCCCTTGTAGACGACAGTGCGGGCGGAAAGGGACGCAAAATAGAAATCGCCGAGGCTGTTGGAGGTTTCGTCGTTTTCCCGCGTGGCCTGCTTGCGGATGACAAACAGCTTGCGTTCAAGCGCGTCCGTGTCGGCGCAGTTGGCCCCTTTCCCAATGAAGACCTGGCGGATAACCGGGGCGTTTTCGCTGACGGTGGGGCTCAGATCGGAATCATCCAGCGGAACGTCGCGCCAACCCAGCAGAATTTGTCCTTCCGTGGCCGTATATTGCTCGATGGCGTCCTCACAGGATTTCCGTCTATCCGCGTCCCGCGGCAGAAAGACCATGCCAACGCCGTATTCGCCGGCGGGCGGCAGGTCGAATCCCAGTTTCGCGCATTCCTGGCGGTAGAATTCGTCCGGAATCTGAATCAGGATACCGGCGCCATCGCCGGCTTTGGGGTCCGCACCGACGGCACCGCGATGCGTCAGATTGACCAGTACCTGCAGCCCCTGCTCAATTATGGCATGGCTTTTTTTTCCCTTGATATTGGCAACGAATCCGATGCCGCATGCGTCGTGTTCGTTGCGGCTATCGTAAAGTCCCTGGTTTTCCGGGAAACCCGGCGGTGCGATATATCGGTTCGATCCCATTCTATTCATACTCCCTAACACCCTGGGCGCCTGTTTTTTGACGGCGATTCCAGGACCTCTCTCCAGTGCGGCGCCGGAACTTATCAGGTTCGTTTACGGTATACAAAAGGGCAATTTACGCCGCAGCATTCCCGTTGCAACCGCGCGTTAAACAAAACGCGTTTCTTGCGGCCTGACATTTAAAAGACCCGATAAAATCCGGCAGGCGCTGCCTAAATTCGATATTGAAGAATCTAGATTCTCTTTGCCCACGAATCCAGTTTAGGCAGTACCATATCTGACGGCTCCGAGTCGATGCTTAGAACGATACGATCTATCCCGGCGTCTTCATATGCGCGCCATGTATCCGGATCGTGTGGTGCGCCAAAGGCGGTGACCGGTATCCTGCGGCCGGCGCTTTTTTCCATTTCGCGGAACGCTGGCATTTTGTCCAGCAACGCGTAGTCAGGTCGCATGGCATGGGGAACCCACCCGTCCCCGTAGGATAACGCCCGCCGCGCGCCATGGGGAAATTCACCGCCGACAATGACGGGCGGGCAGGGCTTCTGGATTGGCTTCGGCCACGTCATCATTGGATCGAAATTGACGAATTCGCCGTGGTATTCCGGTTTGGACTCTGTCCAGATACAGCGCATCGCTTCGATATTCTCTCGCATGACCTTGTAGCGGGTTTCGAATACCGTGCCGTGGTTCGCCATTTCATCCGCATTCCAGCCGGCCCCGATCCCAAACAGGAACCGGCCGTTTGAAATCTGGTCGAGCGTCGCTATCTGCTTCGCCGTCTGGATTGGGTCCCGCTGCGCAACCAGGCAGATGCCGGTCGCCAGTTTCAATCTGCCTGTCACGGCCGCTGCCGCGCCCAGCGTTACAAAGGGGTCCATGACATCGTAATACCGTTTCGGCAGTTCGCCGCCCTGCGGCCAGGCGGAGGCGCGCGATAAGGGAATGTGGCTGTGTTCCGGCAGCCACAGGGATTCAAAGTCGCGCGATTCGAGCGCGATGGCCAATGCAACGGGCGGAATTGCATAATCCGTACAAAACATGGCGACGCCGATATGCATGCCGTCGGTTCCTTTCATTTCTGTCAAATGCGCAACTGTGACGACTGGTCCGTCAAATGCTCGGGATCCAGGTTTGCTAAATTCGATCACCGCACGCAGAATACGCAGCCGGCATCACAAAGACACGCCGAAACCGGCGGTTCCGAGGAAGGTAGCGCAAATGACTGCGGTCGTGAATTCTGAGAAGAGACGCTTACAGGAAACGCTCGTCGCCATGATGATCGAAACGCCGGAGTCCTTTGAAAATGCGGCTGAAATCGTGGCGGCGGATGGCGTCGACGACCTTCTGGTCGGTCGGCCTGACCTGTCCGCAACAAAGGGCATGCGGGGACAGTTCGGGAGTACGCAATTCGTCGCGGTAATCGAGAAGTTCATTGACAGTGCGGAGGGAGCCGGTAAATGGGCCGGGCTGGGCGGCGTTTATGACGAGTCGATCCTGCCGGACTTTGTCACGCGCGGCATGCGGTTTTTCCTTGGCGGCGCGGATACGTCATTCATCATGGGCGGCGCCCGCGCGCGGCGCGTTCTTCAATAATTTACAGCTCCTAGGGTGCAGCGAACATGGCAAAAATTGAGTTCTTTTTCGACGTATCCAGCCCGTGGACGTATTTTGCATGTCACCGGATAGAGGATTTCTGCGGCCGCAACGATGCGGAACTGGTTTGGAAGCCGTTTCTCGTCGGCGCGGTTTTCAACAAGGTGAACCCGAGTGTCTACCAGCGCCGCGAAAACCCGATTGCGTCCAAGGATGCCTATTACCAGAAGGACATGGCGGACTGGGCCCGATTCCTTGGTTTGAAGATGGTCAAACCGAGTGTATTTCCTGTGAACAGCGTAAAAGCCCTGCGCGGCGCGTTTCTCGCGATCGAGCAGGGAAAAATTTCCGATTACGCGCGCGCCTGTTTCGAGGCTTATTGGCGCGATGACCGGGACATTTCACAGGATGACGTGTTACGCGACATCGCGATGGCGGTCGGCATGGACCCGGATGGATTTTTCAGGGATATCGCTACGGATGCGGTCAAACGCCAGTTGTTTGCATCGACGGACGATCTGATTGCCAGGGGCGGGTTTGGATCACCCACTTTCTTCATCGATGGCGATGACATGTATTTCGGCAACGACAGGCTTGAACTCATGCAGGCCGCGCTGGACCGCAAATGACCCTGCGCCATCATTACGGGTGGTAACAGGCCTTGTCGTACCTGTTCAATGATGTGCTGCGACAGCGTCTGCTGGCGAATGTCGTCGCGTTTGAGGACCGCCGTACGCAGCCGGACGGCCTCAAGCATGCGGCCGTCGCCATAACCGTGGTGGACTCGCCTGCGGGGGCGGCTTTTCTCCTGACGCGTCGGGCCAACAAGTTAAATGCACATGCAGGGCAATTTGCCCTGCCAGGCGGCCGCGTGGAGCCGGGCGAAACGGCAATCCAGGCGGCGCTTCGCGAACTTGAGGAAGAGGTCGGCGTCGATATCGGGGAGGAGACGGTGCTTGGCCTGCTGGACGATTATCCCAGCCGGTCAGGGTACCGGATCACCCCGGTCGTCATGTGGGCCGGCGGGAATGTCACGGTCAAGCCGGACCCGCGGGAAGTGGCGAAAGTACATTTCGTGCCGCTGTCGCAGCTTGCCCATGCCGATACACCGGAATTTGGCACGATCCCGGAAAGTGACAGGCCGATCATTCGATTGAATATTGCCAATGCGAAGGTGCACGCGCCGACTGCGGCGGTGGTCTATCAGTTCCGGGAAGTGGCGCTTTTCGGGCGCGCCACGCGGGTGGAGCATCTGGAGCAGCCGGTCTGGGCCTGGAAGTAGCGGCCTATTTGAAGGCGGGCATGATCTTGTGCGTTATGATGCGCATGCTGGCGAGAACCTGTTCTTCGCTCAGCATGCCGCCGGCATTGGTTTCAACGATAATTCCGTCGATCCCCAGGACGTCCTGCCATTCCTGCAATCGGTCGATGATCTGTTCCGCGGTGCCGAATGCAACCCTGGACTCCAGAATATCCTCGTAGGAGAGCGCCGACAGGGTGGCGACGGTTCTGGCCTGTCCCTCGCTGCCGCGGTTCCGGCCGGCAGACGCCAGCAGTTTCGCCTGCCGCTCGAAATACCAGAGGATCGATTTCTTCGGATCTTCCCGCGCGGCGCCCGGGGATGCGGCGGCATACATGGGGACACGCAGATAGACGCTGCCGACACCTTCGTGCCCTGCTTCCGTCCAGGTTTTGCGATAGACGCCGATACTGTTCTTCAGGGTTTCCAGCCCGTCGCCGCGCAATCCGACGAAGAGGGGGACACCCTGCCGGGCAACAGTCTCGAACGTGCCCGCCGATGCCGCGGCAATGCGCATCGGCGGGTGCGGCTTCTGTACCGGCTGCGGAACGACGAGGGCATCGTTGACCTGAAAATATTTGCCGCTATAGGAAAATTTCTCACCCGACCAGGCCGCGCGCAGGATATCGACGGCCTCCGAGAAGCGATCCTGGCTTTCACTGTAATCGATATTGTAACTGTGGTACTGGCCCACAAATCCGCTTCGTCCGATGCCGAAATCAAACCGGCCTTCGCTGATCTGGTCCAGCGTCGCCACTTCTTCGGCGATGCGCAGGGGATTTGTCAGCGGCAGGACATAGACGGCCGTTCCGATACGCATGCGTCTGGTGCGCGCCGCCATCGCGCTTGCCGTGACGATGGGGGAGGAAAGGACCGATCTGTCCGGGGAAAAATGAAACTCCGACAGCCAGGCACTGTCGAGACCCCATGATTCCGCGGCATCGACAAGGGCGAACCCCTCCCTGAAAGCGCCTTCGGCCGATCCGTTGTCGCGGAACCCGAATTCCATGAACATCCCGATATGCATCAAGCGAGGTTATCATCAACGAATGCGCGAGAACAATTGCCCCCTTTGATCCGCACCATCGACGTGCCGGTACCGGCGGTCTATAGATTATCGGGACGCTGCTGCCTTGTGCAGCGGGAGGAAAGTCACCGTGCCGTCCTGCCCGATTGGGCGGCAATCAAATCGGATAACAGCGAAAGGAGCCTGACTATGGCGAAGAAGACCCCTTATGAACTGGTCCCGAAACTCGGCCAGCTGCGCGACGACGTGCTTTTCGGCGATGTATGGGAACGGACCGATCTGTCGAAGCGCGACCGGAGCCTCATCACCATCGCGGTGCTGACGGCGCTGTACCGTACCGATGAACTGCGCGGGCATATGCGCCGGGCGCTGGATAACGGCGTGACGAAAGAGGAAATCGGCGGAATGATCACGCATCTTGCCTTCTATTCCGGCTGGCCGACAGCCGTAAACGCGGGTCGCGTCGCCGCCGAAATTTACGGTGACGACGACTAAAACAGGCCGCCTCTAATCAGAATCTCTTCGGGTGATTTTGATTAACACGATTTGTTTTTGTCCGTCGGACTGGGAGCGGGCAGGCCGGTACCGGCCTGC